>CAZPET010000196.1:0-4005 GCA_964585625.1 uncultured Syntrophomonadaceae bacterium | reverse complement strand
TATATAAGGCTGCTTCCAGAAGGGGCGCCTCCTCCCCGGCATCGTTGAACTGGCCGATCAGCGAGCGCAGATCCTTCTCCAGGCAGGGGCCGCTGAAACCAACGCCCGCTTCCAGAAAATAAGGGCCGATGCGGGGATCCAGGCCCACCCCCTCGCTGACAACGCGAATGTCGCCGCCGCTCTTCTCACAGAGCTGCGCCACCAGGTTGATAAAGGAAATTTTCAAAGCCAGGAAAGCATTGGCGCCGTACTTGATCATCTCGGCGTTCTCCCAGCCAGTTTTGATCACCGGAACATGCGGCGGGGCGTAGATGCCGGCAATGATCTCCGCCGCCTCCGGCCCGGCCGAACCGACCACGATGCGTGAGGGATGCCAGAAATCGTCGACCGCCGAGCCTTCAGACAAAAATTCGGGATTCGAGACGATCACTGCCTTTTCGGAGAGACGCTGCTGCTGCAGCAGCCGGCTTAACCGGCGGGCCGTGCCCACGGGAACCGTGCTCTTCACCGCGATGACGGCCTGTTTCTGCACGGTCCGGGCAACTGCGGTGACCGCATTTTCCACCTGGAGCAGCTCTGTTCTGCCGCCCGGCAGGGAGGGGGTGCCGGTACAGATGAAAGCCAGATCAACCTTTCTAAAGTGTTCAATCTTGCCGGTAAATTCAAGCAGCTTGCTTTTCAACCCGGACTGTACCAGTTCGGCGAGACCCGGTTCATAAAAAGGAAGTATCCCCTTCTGCAGATCTCTGATCCTGGCCGCATTTAGATCATAAGCGATCGTGTAATATCCCAAAGAGGCAAGGCCGGCTGCCTGGACCAGCCCAACATGGCCGCCCCCGCCCACTATCCCCACGGTAAGGTCAGGCATAATCCTTATCACCTTCATAGTGTTAATTACTAGCTATAATACGCGTATTGCCGTCTAGGGTTACCGGCACCGGCAGGGGCCATCACGATGCTGTAGAACAATTGCCTTGCCTCCTTACCGTTCAGACATGCACATTCCACAAGTGAAAGAGGTTCCGGTTAATGCTCATGCCGGCCCTGTTAAAATAGTACAGCACCTCGGCACAGCGAGGGCCGTCAAGAACCACGATCCCGTCGATGGAGCCGGCCCGGTAGAGGCGGACAGCCGCATCCAGGTTTAACGATCTTTCAGTAAACTGGCAGGCGCAGAACTGGATATCGACAAAGGGGGCCAGCCGCTGTGAAAAATGCCAGCAGCCCCTTTCCGGTCCGAAAAGGATAAACTGCGGCCTTGACTTTAAATGCTCGAAGCAGATCCGGCGGATGGAGCGCAGGGCAATCAGAATCACCTCGCGGCAGATTTCCGCCTCATCAAAGCGGTGCAGCGAGCAGCGGTCCACCCGCCAGCGGTACAGTGTCAGCGGGATCTTGTCAATCGGTTGCAGCATCAACAGGCGCACCCATAGATCATAATCATAAGCGATGCGGTACTGCGGGTTGTAGCCGCCGGCCAGGTGAAATAGCTTTTTCGAATATATCGCCGAACCGTGGCAGAGATGAAGCGCATAAAAGCGGTTAGCATAGATCTGGGCGCGCGTGCGGACTGAGTTGTAGAGCTTCTCCACGGCGCGCATTTCCAGTTCCGAAGAGTTTTTTTTACCGGGCAGGCATTCAATGAAAGTAAATAGGGCGGCAATATGCGGATAGAGACGAAGATAGCGCTCCTGCTTTTTCAGCCGTTCCGGCATGCTCAGATCACCGGCATCCTGAACGGCAATCCAGGCGCCTCTTGCTTTCTGCACGGCGAGGTTCAAAGCGGCGGCGGCGCCGCTTTTTTGATCAAGTTGAATTACCCGGATGCGGTGATCCTTGAATTGATCCAGGATTTCACCCGTGGAATCGGTTGAACCGTCATTGACAATGATAAATTCAAAATCCCGGTAGCTTTGTTCCAGAATGCTCTTCACGGCAGCTTCCAGGTAATCCTCGCCGTTAAAAACGGCCATAACTACAGATATTTTCATTGATCAAACCAAACCTCCCGATCAATTAAGAACGTTCCAGAACCCCCGCGGGACAGCCTTACCGCAGCCTTTTGTGTCAATGATAAATTATGAAAGTTCTATGAGAAGGTTCCTGTTTACTTTTTGCAGCCGGATACTGCCTGAATAAAGTTGTCCTGTGAGGCTAATTTCAAATACAGGCATGTCCCCGTTTCCCGGGCATAAGTTTAATCAACGATCATTTTAGGGTATTGACAAAATGATGGGGGTTTAATACAATCAATTAAAACGACCGCCCGGTCGGTTTTGAGGTAAGCGGATGACTACAGTAAAAACTCAATTCAGAGGGCACGAAACCAGGGCGGCAATCCTGAATGCCGCCGCGGCATGCTTCGCCGAGAACGGCTATGCCGGAACAGGTGTTGCCGAAATCTGCGAACGCGCCGGGATCAGCAAGGGAGCCCTCTATTACCATTTTGAAAGCAAACAGGCCGTTTTTTTGGAGCTGGTCAATATCCAGATGGCCGGTCTTGAAAAAGCTCTGGAGAGAACAGCCCGGAGCGCCGTAGATATACCCGAAAGCCTGCTCCGCTTTTCACACCTTATTCAAGGCCTTATTCAGTCGGATTATACGCGAGCAGGCATATTTCTGGAAGTTTGGGCCCAGGCAAGTCGTGATCAAACCGTGCGCGAGGCATCCCTGACTACCTTTCAGCGTTTCGAAGATATTTTCACCAGGCTGATCCAGCGAGGGATTGATGAAGGAACGCTCGAACCGATCGATCCCGGTGCAGGAGCCCGGGTAATTCTCTCCATCGCCAGCGGAACCTTTATGCGCAGCCTGCTCGACCCCCGGAGAACCGATTGGGGTAAAGTTACCGAAGAAAGTATCAAGATCCTTATCAACGGATTGAAGCGGAGGTCGATTTAGATGATCCTGGTAACAGGAGCTACGGGCCATATCGGTAATGTCCTGGTCAGGGAGCTGGTCGCAAGAGGCGAACAGGTGAGGGCCCTGGTCTTGCCGGGCGAACCCTGCGACTCCCTGAGCGGGCTGCCCATCGAAATGGTGGTTGGAAATGTCCTCGATCCCGACACCCTGGATCGCTGGATGAAAGGGGTAAAGCAAGTTTATCACCTCGCCGGGGTCATCTCGATTCTGCCCGGTGATGAAGAGATCATGTACCGGGTGAATGTAGAAGGGGCCCGGAATGTGGCCCGGGCGGCATTGAAGGCAAAGGTGAAAAGGATGGTTCATACCGCTTCCGTCCATGCCTTTCGAAGAGAGCCGCACGGCGTGACCATGGATGAAAGAACCCCCCTCTCCCTGGACGGCGAGGCCGGAGCCTATGACCGGACCAAGGCCGAAGGAGTGCAGGCGGTGCTGGAGGCAGTCAATGAAGGTCTCGATGCGGTCATCGTCTGCCCGAGCGGGGTGATCGGTCCCCATGACTACTTTGGTTCAGAGATGGGCGAGCTGGTGAAAACATTTGCCACTTCCAAAATACATTTTATCATCAACGGCGCCTATGATTTTGTCGATGTCCGCGATGTCGTGCAGGGGATGATCCTGGCCGCGGAAAAGGGCCGCACCGGCGAAAAATATATTCTTTCCGGAGAGCAGGTTTCACTGCGGTGGCTTTTAAAAAAGACGCAGCAGATAGCCGGACTGCGCTCGCCCTTCGTGCTGATACCTTATAACCTGGCTCTTTTTTTCTCAAAGTACACCCATTATTTCTACCGCCGGTTGAAGAAAACACCGCAATTTACCTCATATTCACTGCAGACCGTATCCGAAAATTCGCGGTTCAGCCGGTCCAAATCAGAAAAAGAGCTCGGTTACAGAGCCCGTCCCCTGGAGAAATCGATCCGGGATTACCTGGCCTGGCGGAGCGAATATTATCAGAAATACTACGGCAGAAAAGTAGGCAAAGCCAAATCCCGCTCCTGGAAACCCGGCAAAGCGGAAAACCCAAGCTAGGTGACAGGGGGACGTTTCTCCTGTCCTGCACCCGCACCTGAATTGCTTACAGGG
>CAZPET010000195.1:0-4006 GCA_964585625.1 uncultured Syntrophomonadaceae bacterium | reverse complement strand
GTAAAGGGCGGCCTGGTGCAGGTGTACCGGCGGTCTGTTGACGCCAGTTCCTCCCGGCTGACATGGGGTGACGTGTTGAGTGTCCGCGGGAGCGGCAGCCTTGAACTGACCGCGCTGACCGGGGAAAGCCGCAAAGGAAGACAGGGGCTGAAACTTAAAAAATTTAACCAATGAAGCAGGAACAGCTTGAAGATTGTCGAAAAGTAAACACGATTATATTTTTTATTATGATCAAGGTTTAGATAGGGGAGGAAGAGAGATGGCTTTAACACCGATGGATATTCACAATAAAGAGTTCGGACACTCTTTTCGAGGGTATACTGTCGAGGAGGTTAACGAATTCCTGGATCGCGTGGCCAAGGACTTTGAGCAGGTCCTGCGTGAAAACATCGAGCTGAAAGATCAGTATAATATGATAAACGAAAAGATGAAAAGCTACCAGAAACTCGAAGAGACGATGCATAATGCCATAGTCATCGCCCAGGAAGCAGCCGAAGAGGTCAAGCAGACTGCCAATCGCGAGGCGGAGCTGATTCGCCGTGAGGCCGATCGGGAAGCGCAGCGGATTATCGAAGATGCCCGTTACCGGGCCAGTAAAATACTTACCGAGCATGACGATCTTTTCAAACAGGCTCAGGTATTCAAAATGCGTTTTCGCTCCTTTATCGAGTCGCAGCTTGCGGCGCTGGAGATGGAGGATTGGATCGAGCATCCGCAGCAGCCTCATGGCGAACCCCGGCGCTAGACAGTAACGGCGCATAACGACGCATAAGGATTGATCATTCAGGGTAATATTGTTATAATTTAACCTGAGTTCGGCAATAAACAGGCGATGAACGGGCCAGTAAGCTGCAGGACGCTTCTTCAGAGAGCCGGGAACAGGTGCAAGCCCGGTGAAGCGCTGCCGCCGAAGATCCCCCGGGAGTTCCCGTGCGAAATCCGCGGCGAGAGTAGACACGGGCGGACCCCCCGTTAAAGGATAACCGTAGAGAGGCCGCCGGCGGGTGAACCGGCCCGGCGGCTAGCAGGGTGGTACCGCGGGAGCAATCTCGTCCCTAAAAAGGGAGGAGATTTTTTTATATTTCAGGGTAGCAGGAGGCAATTGAAATGAAGGATTATCGCGAGACATTGAATCTGCCCCGCACGGACTTCCCCATGCGGGCGCAGCTGCCCCGGCGGGAGCCGGAAATATTGAGCTACTGGGGGAAAATAGATATTTACGACCGGGTGCTCCGGCAGCGGCGGGGGGCGCCGCAGTTTATCTTGCACGACGGTCCGCCCTATGCGAACAACGATATTCACATGGGCACCGCCTTGAACAAGGTGCTCAAAGATTTCGTGGTTAAATACAAAACCATGCGCGGTTTTGACAGCCCTTATGTGCCCGGATGGGATACGCACGGGCTGCCCATCGAGCACCAGATCATCAAAACCAGGGGGGTCAACCGGAAAGAGATCTCCCCGCTCGAGTTCCGGCGGATGTGCCGCGACTACGCCTTAGAGTATGTGGCCATCCAGCGGGAGCAGTTCCGGCGCCTGGGGGTGCGGGGATGCTGGGAAGATCCCTACCTGACGCTGGCGCCTGATTACGAAGCCCGCCAGATCACCGTCTTCGGCGAGATGGCCTCGCGCGGCTATATCTACAAGGGGCTCCGGCCGGTCTACTGGTGCCCCCGCTGCGAAACCGCCCTTGCCGAGGCCGAGGTGGAATATGCCGATCACCGGGCCGATTCGATCTATGTGAAATTTCCAGTGATTGACGACCGCGGCCTGCTCGGGGGAACGGAGGGCTGCTTCTGCCCGATCTGGACGACGACCGCCTGGACGATTCCAGCCAACCTGGCCATCTGCCTGCATCCGGATCTCGATTACGTGCTCGCGGAGGCGGGCGGTGAGAAATATCTTCTCGCTGAAGGGCTGCTCGAAAGCGTCAGCGGTGAACTGGGCGGCGGCCCCTGGAAAGTGCGGCGCCGCTTCAAAGGGCGGGAACTGGAGGGGATTGTCTGCCGGCATCCTCTCTTCGACCGGGAATCGCCGCTGATTTTGGGCGATCACGTCACGCTGGAACAGGGTACCGGCTGCGTGCATACCGCTCCCGGGCACGGCCTGGAGGACTATGACGTGGGCCGGCTCTACCGGCTTCCGGTGCTGAGCCCGATCGATGACCGCGGGCATTTTACCGGCGAGGCGGGGGAGTTTGCCGGAATGTCCTATACCGACGGCGGCAGGGCGGTGGTCCGGGCGCTGGAGCGCGAAGGGGTTTTGCTGAAAGCTTCTTCGCTTGAGCACCAGTATCCCCACTGCTGGCGCTGCAAGGATCCGGTTCTTTTCCGGGCCACGGAGCAGTGGTTTGCCTCCATCGACGGCTTCCGCAAGGAGGCGCTTGAAGCCGTCCGCAGGGTCAAGTGGACCCCCTCCTGGGGCGAGGAGCGGATCCACAACATGATCGCCGACCGGCAGGACTGGTGCATCTCGCGCCAGCGGATCTGGGGGGTGCCCATCCCCATCTTCTACTGCGAGGGCTGTGGAGAGGCGATCATCGATCCGCAGGTCATCGACGCGGTAGCCCGCCTTTTCGCCAGGGAAGGCTCCGATGCCTGGTATGCCCGGGAGGCGGCCGAGATCCTGCCGCCCGGCTTCAAGTGCTCCGGATGCGGCGGCGGCTCCTTCCGCAAGGAGCGCGATACCATGGATGTCTGGTTCGATTCGGGAACGAGCCATTTTGCCGTCCTCGAGGGACGCCCGGAGCTGCGCTGGCCGGCGGACCTCTATCTCGAGGGGAGCGACCAGTACCGCGGCTGGTTTCACTCGTCGCTGCTTACGGCGGTGGCGGTGCGCGGCGAGCAGCCCTACCGCGCCGTGCTCAGCCACGGCTGGGTGGTGGACGGTGAGGGCAGGAAGATGTCCAAATCGCTGGGCAACGTGATCGCCCCGTCCGAGATCATCGAAGAGTACGGCGCCGATATCCTGCGTCTCTGGGTGGCCTCGGCCGATTACACCAGCGATATCCACCTCTCCCCGGAGATTTTGAAACAGCTTTCCGAGGTTTACCGGAAGATCCGCAATACCTGCCGCTTTCTGCTGGGGAACTGTTTTGATTTCGACCCCTCATCACAGGCGGTCGATTACCGCTCCCTGGCGGAGTTTGACCGCTGGGTGCTGCAGCGGCTGGGCCGGCTGATCAAGCGCGTCACGCAGGCCTACGAAGAAAACGCCTACCACATCGTCTACCAGGCGCTGCATAATTTCTGTACCGTTGACCTGAGCAATTTCTACCTTGACGTGCAGAAAGATCGCCTTTACTGCTCGGCGGCGGATGACCCTGCGCGGCGCGCCGTCCAGACGGTGATGATGACCGTCCTGGAGAGCCTCACCCGGCTGATGGCCCCGGTGCTCACCTTCACCTCCGAAGAGCTCTGGCAGCAGCTGCCCGGCGAGCGTTTGCCCAGCGTCCAGCTGGCCGACTGGCCGGAAGCAGACCCGGAATGGGATGATCCGGAGCTGGAGCGGCGCTGGGATGAGCTGCTGGCGGTGCGCGACGAGGTCACCCGCGTTCTCGAGGAGGCGCGCCGGGAGAAGCTGATCGGCGGCTCGCTCGAGGCGGCCCTCGCTATTTGGGCGGACGGCGATCTTTACCGGATTCTCGAGCAATACCGGGAACAGCTGGCCGAGATCTTCATCGTCTCCACCGTGGAGCTTAACAAGGGTTTGGAGCAGGCTCCTCCGGAAGCCGGAGACGCCCAGGAGCTTTCGATGAAGCTTTCCGTGGCAAAGGCGCCCGCCGCCAAATGCCCCCGCTGCTGGATCTACGCCGCGGCGGCCGGCGGCGAACTCTGCCCCCGCTGCCGCTCCCTGCTCAACACCTAGCCGGGGACGGCAGATCTGTTTTTCCTGAGGGAAAGGATATACTTCCTCTTATGGCACTGCGTCTTATTGCTATGAAAGCACCGTCATTGTTGTCATCCTATCTCAAGGTTTTGAGGCTGATTCTTTGAATAGCTCTGTT
>CAZPET010000194.1:0-4016 GCA_964585625.1 uncultured Syntrophomonadaceae bacterium | reverse complement strand
AGATGCACCGCACCGCCGAATACGGTATCGCCGCGCACTGGCGCTACAAGGAGAAGATTACCGACGAGCGCGAGTTCGATCAGAAACTGGCCTGGCTGCGCCAGCTGCTCGAATGGCAGCAGGATTACCGCGATGCGCGCGAATTCATCGAAAATCTGAAGATGGACCTCTTTGCCGACGAGGTATTTGTCTTTACACCGCGCGGCGACGTGATCGATCTTCCCGCGGGTTCCATCCCTCTTGATTTTGCCTACAAGATTCACACCGATATCGGGAACCGCTGCACCGGCTCACGGGTGAACGGCCGCCTGGTGCCGCTTGATTATGTCCTGAAAACAGGGGACATGGTCGAGATCATCACCGCCAAGCACGGTGCACCCAGCCGCGACTGGCTGAAGATAGTGAAGAGCGCCCAGGCCAAAAACAAGATCCGCAGCTGGTTCAAGCGGGAGCGGCGGGATGAGAATATTGAAAAGGGGCGCGAGGCGCTGGAGCGCGATAACCGCCGCCTCGATATCGATCTGCGCCTGCTGCTGAAAAACGACCTGTTAGAAGAGGTGGCCAAAAAATTCAACATGCTTTCGGCCGACGATCTCTATGCCGCGGTCGGTTACGGGGGGATCACCCCGCAGCAGGTTATCGGGAGGCTGCGCGAGGAGTACCGCCGCAAGTACGGCGTTAAAGAGGAGCCGCTGCCGGAGATCAAGCCGCAGCGGCGGCCGCCCGGCTCTGCTCCCGGGGTGATCATCGAGGGAGTTGACAACCTCCTGGTGCGCATTGCCCGCTGCTGCAATCCCGTGCCGGGAGACGCCATTACCGGCCTGGTGACGCGAGGGCGGGGGGTCTCGATTCACCGCCGTGATTGCCCCAACCTGGTTCCGTTTCTCTCCTCCAGCGGCCGGCTGCTGGAGGCGGCCTGGGAGGAGCAGGTGGAACAAGCTTACCAGGTAGCGATAGAGGTGCAGGCAAGTGACCGGGCCAATCTTTTGGCCGATGTCATGGCGGCGGTCAACGAGAGCAGGGTGCAGATCACCGCGGTAAACGGGCGCACCGATCCCGATCATACGGCAACGATTCACCTGACCATAAATGTCAAAGACCGTCTCCAGCTGGAGAAGATCATGAACCGGATCAAAAAGGTGAAGGATATTTACAGTGTGCGCCGCCATCTTTACGGAAAAACTTAGCTTACGGGAGGCGTGGTCCAGTGCGAGCGGTTGTGCAGCGGGTGGAAGAGGCCGGCGTGACGGTGGAGGGAGAGATGACCGGCAGTATCGGGGCCGGCCTGGTTGTTTACCTGGGCGTGGGCCGGGGCGACAGCGCCGCCGATTGTGCCTACCTTGCCGGGAAGATTGCCGGGCTGCGCATCTTTGAAGATGAAAGCGGCCTGATGAATCTCTCGCTCAAAGAAAGGGGCGGGGGGGTGCTCTGCATCTCCCAGTTTACCCTTTACGGCGACTGCCGCAAAGGACGGAGGCCCAGCTTTACTTCTGCCGCGCCTCCGGAAGAAGCGGCCCCGCTCTTTGAAGAATTTTGTGCACAGCTGCAGCAAAGGGGCCTTACTGTATCAACGGGCCGTTTTGGAGCGATGATGCGCATTGAGCAGGTCAACGACGGCCCCGTGACCATCCTCCTGGACAGCCGCAAAACCTTCTAGTTAGTTGAATCGGTGCCAGGCACCAAAACAACTAACTTGGCCGTTACCCGTGGAAATTGTAATTATTTCCACGATCGGGACTCGCCCCGGCTGGAGATAATAGATTTATCAGGACCAGTCTTGCAAAAAGGGGTGATCGGAATGGCCGGCCCGCTGAGCCGCTGGGTCAACAAGGTTTTTGCACGGCGCCGCAGCCGTGAGGAGCTGCCTGATTTTTTGGCCGAATATTTTGCCGGCGAGATCAGTGAGGATGAAGAGGTCGCCCGGGGCGAGGGACTTTCCCCCGCCGAGATGAGCCGGCTGCGGCGCGAGTTTGAGGAGTAAGGGAGCGCCTGATTGACAGCCGGCGGCAACCGGTTTAGAATGATGATAATTTTTGGGAAGGAGAAAGGGAATTGCAGTATCAGGCTCCCCGGGGAACCAGGGATATATTGGCGGGAGAGGTAGAAAAGTGGCAGCATCTGGAAGAGACATTTAGAAAGTTAAGCTCTCTGCATGGTTACACTGAAATTCGCACGCCGCTGTTTGAGCAAACGGAGCTCTTTATCCGCAGTGTCGGCGAAGACAGCGATATCGTATCCAAAGAGATGTATACATTTAAGGATCGCAGCGGTCGCAGTTTGACCCTGCGGCCCGAAGGGACGGCGCCGGTAGCGCGGGCCTACCTGGAACATAACTTGAAAGACGGACCGCAGCCGGTCAAGCTTTATTATATCGGGCCGATGTTCCGTTACGACCGGCCGCAGGCGGGGCGCTACCGCCAGTTTCACCAGGTGGGGCTGGAGCTTTTCGGCGCCTCCGGGCCGGCCGCCGATGCCGAAATAATTACCTTTTCTCTAAAATTTTTGCGCGCGCTCAATATTGAAGATTTTGTTCTGGAACTTAACAGCATCGGCTGCCCCGAATGCCGCCCGGCATACCGCGAAGAGCTTCTCGGCTACCTGCGGCCGCTGGAAGAAGGGCTCTGCCCGGACTGCCGCCGCAGGTTTGAAGGCAACCCGCTGCGCGCTCTCGACTGTAAAGAAGAGAGATGCCGGGAGCTGGTGCGGCAGGCGCCGCAGATGACGGACCGTCTCTGCCCCGGATGCGAGGCTCACTTCCGGCAGCTCCGCGAGATCCTGGATCGGCTGCAGGTTCCCTACCTGCTCAATCCCCGCCTCGTCCGCGGCCTGGACTACTATAGCCGGACCGCCTTTGAGTTTGTTCCCCATAGCGCCAACGCGCAGGGTTCCCTGGGCGGCGGGGGGCGCTACGATTACCTGGTGGAATACTGCGGGGGTCCCCGGGTGCCCGGTGTCGGTGTGGCCTTCGGCGTGGAACGTCTCCTGGCGGCTGCGCCATCCGCCGCCGCGCCATTGTTCACGGCAGGAAAGCCGCCGCTTTATATCGCCGCCGCCGGGGAGGGGCTGGCCGCCGAGGCGCTCAGCCTCGCCGAAGAGCTGCGCAGGCAAGGCGTGGCCGCGGAGGCCGAGCTGATGGAGCGCAGCCTGAAGGGGCAGATGAAGTATGCCGGGCGGAAAGGTTTTCAAACCGTGCTCATAATCGGCTCGCGTGAACTGGCTGAAGGGACCGTTACCCTGCGCCATATGGCCACCGGGGAGCAGGAAGAGCCGTCCCGGAAAGAACTCCTTCAAAATCTGCTGCCGGGAGATCCCTGTTCCGGAGAAGCGGGGCTTACGCCGTTGAGCGGTTCCTCTTCCGGGTTCGCGCCGGAGGAGGAGCCGCCCGGCTGCGGGGAGCTGCGGGCGGCCGATGCCGGCAGAGAGGTTGCCCTGCACGGGTGGGTGCAGCGGCGCCGCGACCACGGCGGGCTCCTCTTTATCGACCTGCGCGACCGCACCGGCCCGGTCCAGCTCGTGTTCAACAGCGAGGGCGACCGCGAGCTTTTTGCCGCGGCCGAAACCCTGCGCAGCGAATACGTGATCGCGGTCCGGGGAGAAGTGGTCGGGCGCGATCCCGCCAACGTCAACCCCGCCCTGGAAACGGGAGAGATCGAGATCCGGGTCAGCTCTCTCGATATCCTCAACCAGGCGAAGACACCGCCTTTCTATATTGAAGACGGGCTCCATGCAGATGAGAACCTGCGCTTGCGCTACCGCTACCTCGACCTGCGCCGTCCGGAAAACTACCGCCGCCTGGCGCTGCGACACCGGGCGGTGAAGCTGATCCGCGATTACCTCGACAGCCGCGGTTTTCTGGAGATCGAGACGCCGATGCTCACGCGCAGCACCCCGGAAGGGGCCCGCGACTACCTTGTGCCCAGCCGCACGAATCCCGGTTCATTCTATGCGCTGCCCCAATCGCCGCAGCTCTTCAAGCAGCTGCTCATGGCCGGCGGGGTGGAGCGCTACTTTCAGAT
>CAZPET010000193.1:0-4045 GCA_964585625.1 uncultured Syntrophomonadaceae bacterium | reverse complement strand
CCGTTTACTGAAACCTCAACCCCGTCCAGCTTCTGAATCGCCTTGCCGATGGGAGTAGCCAGGTAAGGCAATACATTGAAAAGGCAGCAGCATTCACAGCAGTGGCAGATCGTTAACAGCCTCTCCCCGGGGCCGGCGGAAAGCATTACCCTATCCAGGCGCAGCCGTCCCACCATGTTGATCAGACCGAGTTTCTCCACCTTTTCCTGGAGAGCTTTGGCCTCTTCCGCGCTGACTTCACGTCCCAGAGCCGGGTTGATCCCGCGGGCCGCTTCTCCTAAAAAGAGGCAGCCCACTGAAGTAGGATAATTTGTGCATTCATTGGCTTCACGGCAGATGCATCTATCCATCTGAAAACGAAAGGAAGCCTTTTCAATAAAGTAGTTGACCACCGCATCGGGCAAGACAACTTTGACCCACCCTTTTTGTGCTTTTTTCGGCGGCAGGTAGACTGCGTAATCACCATCGAAAAAGAAACGATTGATCAGCCGCCCCACCAGGGGTAGTTTCGTCAGACGGGCAGCCATAAAACGAAATGGCCACAGCAAAATCAGCAGCTTTCTTTGCCAGATTATTTTGGGCAATACAATCACCTTATATTAATTTTAAGTGCGTTTATAGCCGGTAATCGTGTTCTGACAGGCTGCCTCTCTTTACCATGCTTCACGGTAGAGGGCGAGCACCTCCTCCGCCTCGAAAACAGGCCTGGGATTGTAGACAATTGAACCGTCCGAAAGAGACAGGTCGGCCGCCGCCGCCAGGCCCTCCTCCGGAACGCCGGCCTCGCGCAGCCGCTGCGGCAGGCCGATTTGACGGGTCAGCTCCCAGACCGCATCGGCTGCCGCCCGGGCGGCATCTTCTTCGCTGAGGTTTCTGGTATCAAGTCCCATCGCCTGCGCCACCAGGGCATAGCGATCGGCGCAGCTTTCAAGGTTGAAGAGCATCACGTGGGGCAGCAGGATGCTGTTGGCCAGGCCGTGGGGCACTTCAAAGAGGGCTCCCACGGAGTGAGCCATGGCGTGGACCAGGCCGATCTGGGCATTGCCGAAAGCCACGCCGCCCATCAAAGCGGCAATCTGCTGCTGGCCCCGGGCAACCAGGTCGTCTCCTTGCTGCACACAGCGCGGCAGGTATGCGGCAATCAGGCGGATGGCATGGAGCGCCATGGCATCGGCGACCGGTTCGCGCTGCAGGGCATGCAGCGCTTCAATGGCGTGCGTCAGCGCGTCCATCCCCGTGGAAGCGGTCAGCTGAGACGGCAGCCCGGCTGTCATCAGCGGGTCAAGAATGGCCACCCCGGGGATAATATAATGGTCACAAAACAGAATCTTTTCGTTGGTTTCCCAGTTCTTGATCACCGCGGCATAGGTGACCTCGCTGCCCGTTCCCGCCGTGGTGGGGATGGCGATATGCGGCATCTGCGGGCGCGTGAGCAGCTGGAACCCGCTGTAATCCTGGAGCTGCCCGCCCTCAGTTAAAAGGATGCTCATCCCCTTGGCCGTATCGATAGCGCTGCCTCCGCCGACGCTGACGATGACATCGGCGCCGGCCTCGCGGGCGAATTCGGCCCCCTCATTGACGATATGAAAGCCTGAATCCTGGATCGCGCGGTCGAAAGTCCCCGCGTGCTTCCGCCCCAGCGCCTCCTCTACCTTTCCGGCCAGCCCCGCTTCGACCACACCGCGGTCGGTAACCACTACCGCTCTTGATCCGCCAAGCGCTTCAATCTCAAGACCGACCTCTTTGATACTTTTTTCACCGTAGATAATTTTTGTGGGATTGTAATAGATAAATGAAAGATCTCGATCGTAAGCCAACGTTTTCACCGTCCCCTTTCACCGGCCCCGGCGGCAGGTTGGCTGCTTAGATGCCGAACTGCGCTCCCGCTTCGGCCAAAATATTTTTCATTGAATCAATCTCCGCCTCATTCAATTGAGAAATATATTTCGTCTCGATCTGACCGGACAGCTCAACGAGGCGGGTCGCCGCCTTTACCGCCCGGACAATGGTGGGCAGGTGTCCCTTCAGCTTGATCTTGCCCTGCATCATTGCTTTGATCGTATCGAGCTCGCCGGACATGACCGCTTCCCAGCGCTCCAGCTCCCCGGTAAGGACAAAATCGCCTTTTTCTCCTGCTTCGGGGGGAACCAGCCGGACGAAGCGGCAATCGCCGTGCCACAGATCCATGAACAGGTAAATGTCTCTCTCCAGCCCGCTCTCCGGCCGGGCCAGGATATGGATAACCACGGATCCCTCCCAGGTTTTGGCCGCTTCCTTGTACGGAGCATCTTCCTGGATCAGTTTCTCGTATGTGGCCACCCATTCGGGAGTACCCATAATATAGGGCTTCTCCGATTCCGCCAGACGCCGCTCCACCAGTTCGCGATAAGCCTGCTCCCACTCCGCAGTTCCGTATGTATGGGTCACTTTTCCGGTACCTCCTTTTGTTGCTTAACAGTATTACTCCAATATTCCCCGCCTTTCCCGGCTCGCTCAGGCCACCGAGAGAACCTTTGTCAGCCGGATCAGCTCCAGCGGGTGCAGCAGGAGCCCTTTCATCTTCAGCTCGCCCCGGAACAGTTTTCGCACTACACCGCGGCCGGTTTCATCAAAAAAATATGGCAGCCCCCCCTTGATCTCTAAATTGGTCAGGTCCAGCAGCGTCGCGGAGTCGGCCTCGATGGAGATTGCAGGTTTTACCGGTTTTCCGGCATGGACGGTGAGGCGGCCTTTCTCAAAAAGAAGCGTTATTTCCACCCCGGCATCCGCGGCATTGATATGCACGGCAGATCCCAGTTTCCGGAAAGCCTTGACCCTGGCGCCCCCGTTTTCTAAATTGCTTTCAATAATCTCCGCCAGCATCGACGCCAGGGGAGTCTCTTCCGCCCCTGCTGCGAAACTGATCATGCCTGGCATTAACTTCACCCCTCTCACTATCCCGGTTATATGCATTTGATTATCAGTATTATAACATTATTTGATACATTCTGAAACTAAGCGGTTTATAGTGGTCCGGTCCTATAATTCCGGGGCATTGAAGGTATCGCCGCCGCTGATGGTTCCCGACTTGAATCCGTTATAAAACCAGCGCGCTCTCTGTTCGGAGGTTCCGTGAGTAAACCGGTCGGGCACCACGTAGCCCAGGGTATCTTTTTGAATGCGGTCGTCGCCAATCATACTGGCAGCGTTGAGGGCTTCTTCAATATCTCCTTCTTCCAGCAAATTGCTTCTTTCCGCATAATGAGCCCAGACGCCGGCGAAATAGTCAGCCTGTAACTCCAGCATCACCTGCAGCTTATTGTAGTCCTTCTCGCTTAATCGATTATGTTGAGACATGACCTGATCAAGGATTCCCAGTTGATACTGGACATGGTGTCCAATTTCGTGCGCAATAACGTAAGCCATGGCAAAATCGCCGGGCGCCCGGAATTGTTCCTTGAGGTCAGTATAAAAACTCAAATCAAGATAGACTTTCTGATCAGCGGAGCAGTAGAACGGTCCCACCGACGAGTCTGCTGCTCCACAAGCCGATTGCACAAAGCCTGAATAGAGGACCAGGCCGGGATACTGATACTCCATCCCTTTTTCTTCTCTGAATAATTCTGTCCATACATCCTCGGTTTCAGCCAAAACCACGGAGGCAAATTCCGCCAGCTCCCTCTCTTCAGCTGTCTCAGTATAAGGTTCTTCGACCTGCCCCAACTGGGAGCCTAGAAATTCCAGCGGATTGCCCCCCATCAGCGCAACTATAACAACTAATATAATCGTACCGATGCCGCCTCCGATTAACCCTCTGGCGGAACTCCCCCTGCGATCCTCAACATTTGTACTGGCCCTTCTGCCTTTCCACTTCATTTTTTCCCCACCTCGCAGTCCTGTAATCCACGAAACAGGTAAGAAAAGTATAATTGTAATGTTTCCTGATACAGGGAAATTGTATCAGCCAAGGCTGTAATGCGCAATACTGATTTTGGCGGGTTACCATAGAACTCAGGAGAAGATCACATTCCCCGTGTTGACGGATCACACCGGACTTGTTAGCCGT
>CAZPET010000192.1:0-4072 GCA_964585625.1 uncultured Syntrophomonadaceae bacterium | reverse complement strand
GCATGCATGGTCCCTGCTTCGAAGCGGTCCGGCAGGTGCGCCGGTTGGTGTTCAAGAAGGGAATCACCCCCGGTGCCCCCCTCCTTGAGAGGTTTAAGCTCGATCCCCGGGGCAATATACAGCCCCCCGGTGCCGGTGGGACCCAGCAGCCCCTTGTGGCCGGTAAAGGCCAGCAAGCTGATGTTGAGCGCTTTGACATCAACAGGATAAACGCCTGCCGTCTGGGCGGCGTCGACGAGCAGTGCCAGCTTGCGGCGGCGGCAAATCTCTCCGGCCTCGCCAACCGGCATCAGTGTCCCCGTAACATTGGAGGCATGGCAAATCGCCACCAGACGCGTCGCAGGACGGATTTGCTTTTCCAGATCCGCAAGCTCAAAAGAGCGCCCCGCGGTACAGGGGAGCACGCTGACGCTAATCCCCCTTTCCCGCTCCAGCACCTTCAAGGGACGCCACATGGCGTTATGTTCCATTTGCGAGGTGATTACATGGTCACCCGGACGGAGTAATCCTTTCAAAGCCAGGTTTAACGATTCCGTTACATTGGCGGTAAAGACGATCCGGGTGACATCGGGGATGTTAAACAAGGCCCCCAGGTAACGCCTCGTTTCAAATATGATCCTCTCCGCCTCCAGGGCACGTCTGTACGCTCCCCTGCCGGGGTTGGCTCCCACATGGCGTTGATTATGGTCCACCGCCCGGTAGACCGGTTCCGGTTTGGGATATGAAGTTGCAGCATGATCAAAATAAATTCCCACGCAGTAAAGCCTCCTGAAGACAGCACATCATCTCAATCGCAAAACCAGTTTTACAGTGTCGTCCATAAAAAGTAAAAACCGAGGCCGATGAGTAAGACACCGCTTATTTTTTGGATAAAAGCGCTGACACGCGTAAAAGAATCAATGTTTTTAATCAGGCCGGTAAAAGTGCCCGCCGCCAGCAGCGGCAGGCTGCGGCCCATGGCAAACAGAAACAGCATCAAAAACCCGACCGGGACACTTCCTTTCGCGGCGGCAAATGCCAATACGGTAACGGTAACGGGAGTAGTGCAGGGTGACGCCGCGAGGCCAAAGGGGAAACCCAGTAGAAAAGCGCTGATCACGCTGCCGTTGCGCCCGGGCTTAATATTGATGTTTGTGCTTAAATTGAAGTTTAATAATCCCAGCATGGATAAACCCATGGCGATAGTGATAACCGCTACTGCATACCAGATGAACCGGTTACCCAGGAATAATCCGCCCGCCAGTGAGGCGGTCATGCCCAGGATGCTCAGACAAAGCGAGATACCCAGCACAAAGGCCAGGGAGAGATAAAATCCCCGCAACCTGGATACATTTTCTCGTCCTCCGACATACCCGACAATTAAGAGAACCGTGGGTAATGCGCAGGGGCTGAGACCGCTAACCAGTCCGCCGGCCAAAATAATCAAGTAAGTGAGCAACGACAGATCGCCGTTTGCCAATTGCTCCAGCAAGGTCTACTCCACCTCGCCTTCCAAAATATGATGGAGTTGATTTTCATCAAAAGACCCGACAATCAGCTCGATAGTTTCACCGGCAGCGTTTATCACCAACAGGGACGGCAGGTGGGTAACGCTGTATTGCCGGGCAATTGCCGCAATCTCATCCTGCCACGCTTTGTTTTCCACTCCGGCATTGATCCAGACAAATTGCACTTTGTCGCTAAAAGGTTCCATCGCGTGGTAAACATCTTCTTTATAGGCGGCAAATAACTCTTGGGTGCCGGGACAGCACTCTGCATCGTAAGAGAAGACCAATACGGTCGTTTGCCGGTGCGACATAACCTCTTCGAGCAGTGCGGCAGGTGAAAGCTCCTGTGGATCTTGCTCAACCTTATTAACCACGTTAGGGTAGATGATTATCCCGGCAACGGCGGCAACAATCAAAATCAATATAACCAGCCTTGTTTTTGAATTTTTCATTTTTCCCCCCGTACTTTACTTACCCGACTGCTCATCTAGTTGCTGATTCGCCTTTGGTTCATCAGTCCGCCGCTTTTTGCAGGGCGGGAAACCGGTTACGGGTGCGCAAGCAGATCTGCACCAGGGCCAACATCAGCGGCACCTCGATAAGTACCCCTACTACTGTGGAAAGGGCCGCCCCCGAAGTCAGGCCGAAGACGGTCACAGCGGTAGCGATGGCAACTTCGAAGTGGTTGCTGGCGCCGATCATCGCGGAAGGGGCCGCCTCTTCATACCTTAAACCGATCACCCTGGCCACCCCATATCCGATACCGAAGATAAACAGGGTCTGGATCACCAGGGGCACGGCAATCATCACCACTACCAGCGGATGCTGCAAGATCACATTACCCTGGAGCATGAATAAAAAGATTAGCGTAAGCAGCAGGGCGATGATGGAGATGGTACCCATATGCTTGAGAAAAACATTTTCATACCACTCCGCACCCCTTGTTTTCAACAGCCGGGTGCGGCTGATATAGCCCGCAGCCAGGGAAACACCCACGTAGAGCAAGACGCTTAAGAAGATGGTCATGAAGGGCACCCTGATGTCGGCTACTCCCAGGAGAAAATTACCCAGGGGCGCGTAAAGAACGAGCATGGTCAAAGAGTTTATGGCCACCATTACCAGAGTCAAACCCATGAAACCGCGAGCCAGGTAGCTCCAGACCAGGACCATGGCGGTGCAGGGCGCAATACCCAAAAGAATCATCCCGGCGACATATTCCCCGGCCAGGGTGCTATCAATGAACGGGGCCCAGATTACCCGCATGAACAGCCAGGCAAGAAAAAACATGGTAAAGGGCTTGACCGCCCAGTTGATGATCAGGGTAAGCAAAACCGGCTTCGGCGCCTTGACTGCGTTGACCACCTCGCTGAAGTCGATCTGGACCATGATCGGGTACATCATGGCAAAAAGTAAAAGCGCTACCGGAATATTTACCTGGGCCACGGAGAGAGAATTTAAAAAGCCGGCCGCTTTGGGAAAAGCCGCCCCCAGGCCAATCCCGATCAGAATACAGAGAGCTACCCAGAGAGTCAGGTACTTGTGGAAAAAGCTTAACGCGTATTCTTTTTGTGTGCTCAAACTTTTCACCTCATTAATGGTAGTTGAAATTTCATACTAACACCCTTTGTTAAATGAAGGGCATTCTTTAAAAACTGATTTGGAGACCGGTTGAAACAGTTTTTCATCTAAAATTGATGCGTATCGCTGAAAACCTTTCTTGTTTAAAGAATAGTAGTTCCAGGTACCTCGGCGCCTGTCGTTAAGTAAACCGGTCTCCTTCAAAATTTTAATATGATGGGATACTGTCGACTGCGAAAGGTCAAGTTTCTCCACCAGCTCACAGACGCAATGCTCCCTTTCCAACAGCAAGCTGACAATGTTAACTCTTTGCTGATCACAGAGGGCTTTAAAATAAAGAAGAAGCTGTTCCAAGGCTCTACCTCCATACAGAAGCTTGTATCGATATTTATCGATTCTTTAATTAATATTTTACCTGCGGATCTAAGAAAGTCAATAGTTTATTTGAGTGATTACGGCCGGTGATATGTCACCGGGAGTCCGGTTAACATCGTCATCTGTGGTGCTGCCTGCTGCTTATACCGTCAAAAAACCTTTGCAGGTTATCGGGCAATTCATACTTGGCCTGAGTACAGGGCTCTATTCTCTGCTCACCATAAACTGACTTGAGAATAGCATTTATGATCATGGCTTTTGGTGGAAATGAGTATTCGACACCTTCATATACATATACCCTGCAATCAATGTCATCTCCACAGAGATCGCCACACTCCTTGCAGGAAGATTCCTTAACATCTAGCTGAACATCAATCCCGTTTACGCGAATTGTTGGCGAGCTTTCAAACTGATATTTTATCGCCAGTTCCTTTGAGTTGATCTTTACCTTGTTGACCTCGATTTCAAAACCGGCAGCCTTCAGCACCCCCGATACCTCATCTATGGCTTGATTGAGGTTGCTTTCAGCGCCTTGACACCTTTCACAAACGCTCAAGTCAAGATATAAGAAATCAATCAGTAGTTGCTTTCCATTATGCCCGGGGGGGCAGCAGCTGCCCCCCGAACAGCAT
>CAZPET010000191.1:0-4123 GCA_964585625.1 uncultured Syntrophomonadaceae bacterium | reverse complement strand
GCCGAAAGGGGCACCCGGTCATAAGCCAGCTCCGTAACCGCGGGATCCTTGATATCGCTGCCGACACCGGGTATGGTTTTCACGAAGGGGCGGATCAGCGGTAAAAAGATCATCCGGAAATCTTTCATGAATACCGGACCGCAAATCGGCACCACGCCCTTCACGGTACCGGGATGGCTGCAGGCCAGGTGCATCGCCAGCGTTGCCCCCATGGAGAGGCCGGCCACGAATACCGTGCGGCACTGCTTCCGGATTTCATCCAGCCCCGCCTCGGCCGAGGCGATCCAGTCCTGGTATGTATTGTCGAACATATCTTCCACTCTCGTACCATGGCCCTTGAGCCGCGGTCCGACAACGGCAAAGCCTTGACCGGCCAGGTATTCGCCCATCGGCCGCATGCTCGAGGGATTCCCGGTAAAACCGTGCACCAGCAGACAGCCAACGTCACCACCCGGAAAAGCAAAGGGCTCCGCCCCGGGTAAAATTACGCCTTCCATACCTCATTCGCCCTCCTTGAAAATGTTAAAACTGAAACCGTCGCCCCTGTCTTTCTTCTTCGTGTATATGTTTCTTGATTATTGGCATTACTCCTGCTAATAAGGGGACTCCATCGTCTTTTTCAAAAGGCCGCCCCTTTCAATTATTCCGGAAACGATTTACGTTAGATCAAAGTGAAAAAAACGGTGGATAGAGCCAGGACCACGGCGCCGATCCAGGCGAAATGGGGCAGTACTGCGGTCAGGGGAACTTTGAAATATTCTACGGTCAGCAGTTGGCACAGGTGTACCGGCGAGACTACGTATCCCCAGAAAGCGCTCTGGTAAGCCAGCGCCAGCATGGCGGTTGGATTGCCCGTTGCGCCGAGCAGCGGTATCAAAACAGGCAGGGTCAGACCCAGGGAGGCGTAGCAGTTGCCTGTAAACATGCCGGCCAGGTAGGGGAAAAGAAGCATCAACAACACCGGCGGAACTCCGGCATTGTTGAAGATCTCCGAAAGATGTTCCATCGCACCGGAATTGGCGATAAACTCTTTGAAAATCATGATGCCGGTGATGCCCAGCAGGATTTTCACCGGGATGCCTTTAAACAGCAGGAAGAGCCGCTTCTTCAACTCCGCCGGCCAGTCTTTTCCCACCAGGTACTGGACCAAGGCAAGCACCAGGGCCGGCAGCAGCGCCGCCCAAGAGGGCCACCCCAGCACAACAAAGGTAACCGCCGCAAGGATCACCGGCAGCAACCCATAAAATAAATTCTTTAAACTTACCCCGATATGGGGCCGCAGCCCTTTTCCCTCGCATCCCCGGCCTGTTTTGCGGAAGATAAACCAGGTCCCCAGCAGAGACGCCGCCGCCACCGGAGGTATACTCAAAGCAGCCAGCGAGCCTGCGGAGATATCACTTAGCGAGATCATGGCTATGAATCCGGGGAAAAAGGGGTAGATCGCCATGATAAAATGCCGGAAATATATGTTTGCCAGCGCTTTCCGGGCCGGGTTCATTCCCAACCCCGTCCCTACCTGTTCAACCATCGGCGCCGAAAAATAGGCGCCGCCCGGAATGGGCAGCAGCCCGATCAGGGCCGGCAGCAGTATAACCAACACCCGGTTGTCCCTGACCATCGATTTCAACGCCTCGAGCGCTTTCTCCATGGCGCCGTTGTGGTACATCAACTCACCGAGGATTCCGATACCCATGATCGCTACCAGGAGGTTGATCGTAGCCGTGGAGGTCAGGGCGTCACCCAGGATTGCAAGCCCTTCCAGGAGGTTAACCCGCATGAAAAGTGCCAGCACCAGAGAGCCCGCCAGCATTACCAGGGCCAGATTTTTCCGCAGGAGCAATAGTGCGAAAACAAGTGCAACTGCCACGATTACGCCAACCAGTTCATCTACTCCCCTTTTCTCTCTCGTATGCTATTATCCATGATCAGCCTGATTTCCTCCTTTGAAGTCGTATTCCTGATTTATTAGAACATGCCGGCCTGCGCTGTGGCAATTCAAGGGATAGGGCGGGTAATAGGCCAGCATGAAAACAAATATTGATTTTTAGCTCTCTTCGGGGTAATATAATAATGCGTGCGCCTGTAGCTCAGGGGATAGAGCAGTGGACTTCTAATCCACTGGCCGGGGGTTCGAATCCTCCCAGGCGCACCATTATTATTTGCAGCTGATACACCAAAAAGCCTTGTATATCAAGGGTTTTCAGCATATGTGACATTGCTTGTAGCAGTTCCTTAAATCCCCCAAACTTCAAAACTAGCCCGAAACTAGCCCATTACTAGCCCATTTCGCCCGATTCTACATTGCATTCCGTTGGCCCCTCGACATTATGGTCAAACTCGCATTGATGATCCTCGGCTAAAATATCTTTAAAAACATCTCCTAGATTAGCGCCTACACCCTTTTCTGCATGACCATATGTATCAGTAGTAGTCGACGGCTTTTGGTGTCCCACGCGCCTCGCAACGTAGATATCTGGTACTCCAGAAGCAAGAAGCAACGTACAATGTGTATGCCGTAATCCATGAAAGGTAATTGAAACGTTGATGCTACGGGCAAAATACGTAAACTCTTTACTGACAGTGTCATTTCGAAGGTGGCTTCCGTTGTTGTTAGTAAACACTAATCCATGGTCAGTATATTTGCCCCGGTAACGCGCCCTTCTTGCCAACTGCTCCTGGCGATAACTCTTAAGAAACTCCACATCACTTTGCGACAAATCAATATCTGATTTAGGCTTGTTTTCTTTTGTCGGATTAATATGATGTGAGTTTCCTTTATCATCTTCTTTGGTCCCGTAGTGCGAACTCTCATATACCTTAATCTTTCCTTTTTGAAGATTAAGGTTATCCCACTTCAAGGCAAGCAGTTCGCTAAGACGCATTCCGGTTACCGCCGCTAAATAGACAATGGGATAAAGCTTAACAACTTTGAACTTGTGTAAGGCCTTGGGTGACCTGATCTCCTTATCAGTAAAGCCCAGCCGCTTCAACGTCTCGATGGTTTCCGGTTTGTTCTTGATCGCATCGCCGGCACCCCGCAGTGAATACAACAACGCCAGCTTTGATAGCAAATCGTTTAACTCTGCCGCAGTCAAGCAGTTAACCACTGCTGTTCTGTTACTATTGCCTCCACGTGCCCTGGCGACGAGCCTGGCAGGATTATGTGGTATAAGCGCTTTTTCAGTGGCTGCATCTTCTAGGACATTATTTATCACAGCCAAATGCTTATTCACAGTCCCGGGGTTCAGCTTGCCCCCATCAAATCTTTGCCCGTCACCAAGCTTAATCTCTTTATACCGGGAGATATGGTAGGGCGACAAGTCCTGTAACATAATGTGCCCCAGGTATGGAATGATGTGGTTTCTGGCCATTTTTACATAACTTTCCCATGTTAGCCTTTTCAGACTACCATTATCACGATTGGCCTCCAACCACATTTCCACACACTCCCCAAAAGTCATCTTAGATGCATCCACATTAATTTTGTTGGGAATAGTGTACAATGTAATGTTTCGGTTGAGTTCCCCAACAAATTTATGCATCTCATTGTGAGCCTTTCTTTCTGACCCATATACATCCCGATATTTTCTCTTCCGTTTTCCACCACTCCGGGGTAGTTCTGCTGTAATGCGCCACTTTCTACCCCTTTCAGGATCCACCACCTGTTGACCAGTTCGCTTATCCTTCACAGGGCTATAACTTCCCGTAACTATGCTCCTTCTACGGGCCATTCTTCATCTTCTCTCCTTTCCGCCCTGTCACCGAAAAGGTTATTAATCCTTTCCACTCTTGCTTTATCCTTTCCTGCTGCCTCTAGCAACTGCCGGTAAATCATCTCATCGAGTAACTTCTCCGGAACACGGATGCAACCGCCTATATTAACGGAAAGGATAACTCCATCGTTAATCATTTGATACACCTTCCCGCGGCTAACGCCCAATTTGACCATTACCTCTTTCACCTTAAGCAACTTCACTGTTAATCACCTCCGAATGAATAAAATTATTTTGATACCCTTTCCAGGTATCGTTATTGGCAAAAGGCAAGCAGCTTAATAAATAAAGTAAAGAGAAAAACGGATTTAAAAAGAGAAGAAGAGTGGCGCATAGATATTCAGAGAAAA
>CAZPET010000190.1:3848-4185 GCA_964585625.1 uncultured Syntrophomonadaceae bacterium | reverse complement strand
CCTCCGAGCAGCAGCGCCAGCAGGAGTACGGAAAGGAGACCGCACCTTAAAGCCATGCGGAGTGGACGTTTGCTCCGGCGCAAGAGGATAAGAATGATCAGCGCGCTGCAAATGAAGGAGATGATCGCCTGGCGGATGGTGAAGTAGGCCAGCTTTTCCTGAAGCTCCCTGTACAGAAAGGAGATATCCGGTAAAGCTGAGAGTTCCTGGAGAGATGTTGAAAGCAGATCGAGGTCCACATTTTTCAGGGTAATTTCCAGAATAAAGGGGGCCCAGTGAGTTACCGCCCGCAGCCTTCCGAGGGGCGGAAAAACAAGCACCGTCTCGCCGTGTAGAG
>CAZPET010000190.1:0-3838 GCA_964585625.1 uncultured Syntrophomonadaceae bacterium | reverse complement strand
AATTCAAACGCTCTCAGCGTAAAACAGGTTTCGCTGAACAGGAGGGCGGCGATGAACAAGCCGGCCAGGGCAGATAAGAGCAGCAGAAGCAGTTCTCTTTTCTTATTGCCGTTCAGGGCGCATCATCCTCCAGAGCATCGTCAGGAGAGCCTGCACCGCCCTCTCCTTGACGGCCCGGCGGGTGCCGGGCAGGTTCAGCCGGCGGCAGTTTTCCCCGGATGGTCCGGCGACCGCGATATAGACCAGGCCTACCGGGCGTCCCGAAGGATCGCTGTCGGGACCGGCGATCCCGGTTATGGCGGCGCCGATAGAGGCGTCGAGCGTTTTCCGGGCTCCGCGGGCCATCGCCAGGGCCACCGCTTCGCTGACCGCTCCTTCGCGCTCCAGGAGTTCTGACCCGATGCCGAGAAGACCCTGTTTGGCATCGCTGCTGTAAGTGACCAGCGAACCCTTGAAAAAGTTGGAACTTCCCGGGATATCAGTGATCGTATCCGCCAGCAGCCCGCCGCTGCAGGATTCGGCCAGCGCCAGCGTGAGGCCGCGCTCCATAAAAAGTGCGGCCACGGCGCCGGCAAGCGTCTCCTCGTCTTCACCGTAAATGTATTTGCCGAGATCCCCGCGCAGGCGCCCGGCTGTTTTCTCCAGGAGCTCCGCCGCCGGTTCACCGCAACTTTTCAGCTGCAGCAGCACCTCCCCTCCCCTGGCCACAAGCGAAAGCATCACCCCGTCGGGCAGGCCGGTTTGCTTGACTTTCTCCTCGAGGAGGGACTCGCCGCATCCGGCGGTCCGGACAATTTTTGTCCGCCAGCTTGCCGCTGAGCGCCGGGCCTCCAGAAAAGGGAGTATATCTTCCTCAAACATGGGGGCCATCTCCACGGGGGGGCCGGGTAGGAGAATGATCCAGCGCTGCTCCCCGGCCGGGATGATCGCTCCGGGAGCGGTCCCGCGGGGGTTGTGAACCAGGCGGCTCCCGGCAATGACCAGGGCCTGTTTACGGTTTCCCGGCGGCATCGGATAGCCCCGCCCGGCAAACAGCTGCTCCAGGCGCTGCAGCCATTCCGGGTGCAGGCATAAGGGGCTCTCCAGCAGCTCCGAGACCGCCTCCCTGGTGAGGTCATCATCGGTCGGGCCGAGCCCCCCAATGCAGATCACCGCCTCGCTGCGAAGCAAGGATTCTCTTAATGCTCCTTTGATGCCGGGAATGCTGTCGGGCACCACGCGCTGCTCCCTCACCGGAATACCGCGCGACCAGAGGCGCCGCGAAATGTATCCGGCGTTGGTGTTCTCCACCAGGCCGGTAAGAAGTTCACTGCCGATACAGATCAGGTCTACCTGCACGCGCATCACCGCCGTTTTTAGCTTAATTATAACATGCTCTTAGCAGGCTTCGCCGGATGACGACGCGATATGGCGGCGCAGGGCCTCTCCGCTGATCTTCTCTTTCTCGAGAATGAAACGGGCTATCTCCTTGATCAGCCCGATCTTCCCGGCCAGCAGATCGGTGACCCACTGCTCCTGCTTGCCGATAATCTGCTGAATGGTGCGGTGCAGCACCCCCCCGGGCAGATCCTTGATGCTGACGACACCGAGGCCGGAGAGCCCGGCGGCAATGATTTTTTTGGCCAGATCAACAGCCTGGTTGAAATCGCTCAGCGATCCGGTGCTGCGGTTGCCCAGGACCAGCTTTTCACTGCCGGCTCCCCCGAGCAAAACTGCGATCTGATCTTCCAAATGATCCAGGGTATAGATATAGTAATCCCGCTCCGGCTGGTGCCGGACATAACCCAGCGCTTTGCCGCGCGGTGTGATCGTCACCTGGGATACGGAACCCGGTTTAAGCGCCTCGCTGACCAAGGCATGACCGGTCTCGTGGACGGCGATGCGCCACAGCTCATCCTCGCCGGGCTTTCGATCCAGCTTCTCCCCCATGATCACCTTGTCGATGGCCTCGAGAAGATGTTTCTCCCCGATGCGGCTTTGCCCTTCGCGCATGGCCAGAATGGCGGCCTCGTTGGCCAGGCTTTCCAGGTGCGCCCCGGAGAAGCCGAAAGTCTCTCGGGCAATCTTTTCCTGTGATACGCCCTCCTCGACCGGCTTGTTATGCAGGTGCAGCTTCAGGATCTGCTCCCGCCCCTCCAGGTCGGGCAGATCTACCTGGACTACCCGGTCAAAACGGCCCGGACGGAGCAAAGCCGGATCGAGCGCCTCGGGGCGGTTGGTGGCCCCGATCACCAGGATATGGAGATCGTCGCTCCCGCCGAGGCCGTCCATCTCGACCAGGAGCTGGTTCAGGGTCTGGTCGTATTCAAGGTGGCTGCTGTGCCGGCCGCGCTTTCCGCCGAGAATATCGATCTCGTCGATAAAAAGGATGGCATTTTTACGCTTTTCACTTACAGCTTTGCGCCGGCACTGGTTGAAGAGCTGGCGTACCCGCTGCGCGCCCACCCCGGCATACACTTCGATAAACTCACTCCCGGCAACGCTGACAAACGAAGACCCGGTGTAGCCGGCCGCCGCCTTGGCCAGCAGCGTCTTTCCGGTTCCCGGCGGCCCGACCAGCATCACGCCTCTGAGCGGCCGGATCCCCATGTGCTCTATCTCGTGAGGCTTGATCACAAAGTCAAGCGCTTCCAGGAGCTCCTTCTTGGCCACCTCCTGGCCTCCGATCTGGTTGAAGCTGATCTGTTTGCCCTGGAAGCTCTTGCCGACGGTGCTTAAACGCGTCGTCTTGAGGCCGGTAAAATTGAAAAGAACCAGGAAGAGACCCGCCAGGATGACCAGCGGGATCAGGTTGCTCTGGTAGTAGAGCAGGACCACCAGCGCGGCGGCCCCCACTCCGGCTAAAAACTCACGCATCTGCAGCCCCTCCTTCCGGAGATACCGGCAGCGGCACGATCAGGTAAAGATAATTGCCCCCGTCACGCGCCTGCAGGTAAAGATAGCGCGCATCAACCGTGAAAATGTGGCCGTTGAGGCCGTAAGCGGCGGCGGTCTTCTCGATCCGCTCGGCCGCGGCGCGGTAGCTGCCCGACCTGACTGCTTCGTAAAGGTCGGGACTCACTGCGGTGGCAAAGAGGTCGAGTTGGGGGCTGCGCTGGTCTTTGATTTCAATGGTAAGCGGCTTCCGGTAGCGACCGGATACCTCTTTCTCGACACCGGCAACCAGCGCCTGCACCTGTCCCTGAAAAGAAACCTCGGGAGTGATAATCAGAATCTCGCTGCCGTTTTCGGAAACGATCTCGGCGCCGGCTACCCCTTCGACGCGGCAGAGCTCTTCAAGAAAAGGTTCCTGCTTGAAATAGCGCTGGTAGATGTAATTTATCCCGAAAAATAGAACCAGCGCCAGCAGCGCTATGAGTAAAACCCTGGGCCAACGCAAATCGGGCACCGGCAACCGCTCCTCTGTAGTTTACATAATGTATTTTGATTATAACAGAGAAGCGCCCGGTGGGCAACAGCCTGCCGGCAGGACGGGCTTTCCTCTTTCTTGGTCAGGTGGCAGGCTCTTCCGGGGAGCTCAGGGCTGTGCCGAAGAGGTCGTACGGGGATACGGCTGTCACGAGTACATCGGCCCGGCTGCCCGGCCGGAGGGGGCGCGATGAGCGAAAATAGATCAATCCGTCCACTTCGGGCGCCTGGAATGACGTGCGCCCGAAGTAAAGTAAACCGCCGCGTCCGGCAGGGCCTTCCACCAGCACGGTGAATTTGCTGCCGACAAGGCTGCGGTTGAAAGAGAGCGCGATACCCTGCTGGAGCCGGAGAAGTTGGCGGCGCCTCTTCTCTGCAACCCGGTGCGGAATTTGATTGCCAAGATTTGCCGCCGCTGTCCCCGGCTGGC
>CAZPET010000189.1:1962-4193 GCA_964585625.1 uncultured Syntrophomonadaceae bacterium | reverse complement strand
AATTTGATGCCAACAAATATGCAATCAACACTTCTGATTTTGTTGCTGTTGAGAGCTCAATGGATAAAGGCACATTTAAAAGTGAAATGCGGGGCATTGAAACTTGAAAGGTGTTCGTGATATAATCGAAATGCATTTATTGAAATTTCACAACAGAACAACCGGGTGATAAAAAAATTATGAATCGTTTGGCCATTATTGCTCCCGACGAAGAACTTGCTTTATTGTGTAAAGAAGTTGTCAAACAAATGAATTATGAAGCCATGATCAGTATCCGGGTCGGAGCAACCAACCACGGAGTGGCTCTGGCCAGGATGGAGAAGGAAAAAGGCGCCGAGGTGATCATCTCCCGCGGCGGTACCGCAATTATGATCCGTAATGAAATCTCTGAAATACCCGTTATTGAAATTGAAGTTACCGCTTACGATCTTATATATAGCCTGAGCAGCGCCCGTAAACTGGGAAATAAAGTCGTGGTGGTGGGTTTTGAAAATGTTTTCGAGTCCATAAAGGGTATCGATCGGGTTCTCCAGGATATGAGCCGTCTCAGTATCATCACCTGCAAAGTCAAAACAGAAGAGGAAATTGCGGAAGTGGTTAATAATGCTGCCGCTAATTTTGGGACCGGCGGCCTGGTGTTTATCGGCGGCAACCTGGTAGCGGAGAAAGCCAGGGAAATAGGCTGTCCTTCCGTGGTCCTGCAATCAGCCGGCGAAAGCATTGTCCATGCCATAAATGAGGCCAGGCTGCTTGCCAGGTCAATTCACACAGAAAAAAGAAGAACCAACGAATTCAAGACAATTCTGGATCATATCTCAGACGGCGTCCTGGCCGTAAACAGCAAGGGTGAAGTTACCGTTTACAACAAGGCTGCAGAAAATATTATGGGAGGCCTTAAATCCGAAATCCTGGGCTGTCCGGTTCAGGATGTAATTCAAAATACGCGCATGCATGATGTGCTTGAAGCCGGTGTCGAAGAAGTGGGGGTCCTGCAGGAGATCAACAATACAACCATCGTCACAAATCGCATCCCGATCCTGGTGGACGGAAAAACCGTGGGGGCGGTGGCGACCTTTCAAAATGTAACCAAGCTGCAGCAGCTGGAACAGCAGGTGAGAAGAAAGCTCTTTCGCCGCGGCCTGATGGCCAAATGGACCTTTGGCGATATTATTGGGAAGGGTCCGGCAATGACCAGAACAATCAAGCGTGCTCTGAAATATGCGGAGGTGGATAACACCATTTTGCTTCTCGCTGAAACCGGCAGCGGCAAAGAAATGTTTGCCCAGAGCATTCACCAAAGAAGCAAGCGGAAAAACGGACCTTTTGTCGCCATCAACTGCGCCGCCCTGCCGGAAACTCTTCTCGAAGCAGAGCTGTTCGGTTACGCGGAGGGCGCTTTTACGGGAGCCGTAAAGGGCGGCAAAGCCGGTCTCTTTGAGCTGGCCCATGGGGGTACTATCTTTCTTGACGAAATAGGTGAAATTTCAAAACAGATGCAGACACTTTTTTTACGTGTCCTGCAGGAGAAAGAAGTGCGCAGGCTGGGGGACGACAAATTTATACCCATTGACGTGCGGGTGATTGCAGCATCAAACCAGAACCTCGGCATTCTCGTGCAGGAGGGCTGTTTCAGAGCTGACCTGTATTACCGGATCAACGTGCTCAACCTGGAAATTCCCCCTTTAAGAGAAAGAAAAGAGGATATTCCCCTGCTGGCTGCCAATATTCTTAAAAAATATAACCGGTACAGCTCGCAATATTTGGCCTTCGCTCCCGAAGCGCTGGAGATCCTGCAAATCTACAACTGGCCGGGAAATGTGAGGCAGTTGGAAAATGTTTTGGAACGGTTGATCGTGATCGCAGAAAACAACATGATTACCGGGGCCAATGTGGAAGCCGCCCTGGCCGGCGAACCACAAATCAATGAGATCGATGACAGGCAGTTGGCCGGGACAAGACCCATCACGGACAGTGGTGCCACAACATCCTTAAATGAGAAGCAGCTGGAAGATCTGTATCACCAGAAAAGCCACAACGGGGAAGGGCTCCTATCCAAAATTGAAAAGGAAACTATAATCAAGGTTCTTGAGCAGGTAAACGGGAGGAAGCAAGAGGCTGCCCAGATCCTGGGAATAAGCAGCACCACTCTCTGGCGCCGGTTAAAAAAACTCGGGATCAACTGAGTATTCAGCAAATGACGTTCATTCAAAAGGCCGTTGACCACAGCCAAC
>CAZPET010000189.1:0-1862 GCA_964585625.1 uncultured Syntrophomonadaceae bacterium | reverse complement strand
GCCCCGTTTCAAGATGAACACCTCCGCCGATAATGAAATGCAATCTGAAAGGTCCATCACAATAACATCTTTACATAACCGGCGCTGCAGGAGAAATTTGTATGCCTGCTCAGATCTCCTTTTTAAAGTGACCTACCTGTCCCGGCCTGAATATTCTTTCATCCATGGTACGCAGGTTGCTGCTGATCACGGGCTTGAATTCCATTTGTCCGAGAATATCTTTATCCAGATCTATTCCCGGCGCCACCTCTTCCAGGACCATACCTTCGCCGGTCAATTTGAAAACTGCCCGTTCTGTAATGATTACAACCTCTTTATTTTCCTCCCGGGCCAGGCGGCCGTTAAAACTGATCTGCTGGACATTCTCGACAAACTTAACAATATCGCCCTCTCTGGTAATGCGCAGCTTCCCGCCGCTAATCTCGCCTTCCAGCCCTTTGGCTTTGAAATAGGTACAGAATACTACCTTCCCGGTAGACTGGCTGATATCAATGAACCCGCCGGTGCCGCTGATCCGGGGTCCGAACTTACTCACATTAACATTGCCATGTTGATCCACCTGCGCGGCTCCCAAAAAGGTCATGTCCAAACCCCCGCCATGGTAGAAGTCAAACATGCTCGGATGTGAGATAAACGCCTCCGGATCCAGGGCCACTCCAAAGTCGGGAATCCCGGCCGGTATCCCTCCGATAACCCCCAGCTCGATGGTAAAAGTAAGATCGTCCCTGATGCCCTCCAGGGCGGCGGCCGCTCCAACGGCAGCGGGAATACCGATCCCCAGATTTACCACGGCGCCCGGAAAAAGCTCGAATGTGGCCCGGCGCGCGATGATATCTTCCAGAGTCAAGACGCTCTTGACCTCATTACTATTAGCCATACCGCGAGGTGATTTCAGCTCGCCGCTGTAGTAGGGGCTGTAATAAGTACCGGTTGTCTGCATGTGGTTTTCGGTGGGGTTTTCCGCAATCACGATCGCATCGACCAAGATGCCGGGGACAACCACATCCTTGGGATTCAGGCTTCCGCAGGAAGCAATTCGTTCCACCTGGGCAATGACCTTGCCTCCCGATGATCTGGCTGCCGATGCTACCGCCAACAGCTGCAGCTCCATCCCTTCACGTTCTATGGTCAGGTTACCTTTCTCGTCGGCAGTGGTTGCCCTGATCATGGCGACATTGATCGGAAAACTTCTATAAAACAGCCATTCTTCATTGTTTAAATGAATCAACTCGATCAATTCTTCCCTGGCCGCCCGGTTAACCCTGCCTCCTTCCAATCTTGGATCCATGTAGGTGCCCAGGCCGATCTTGGAGATAATTCCGGGTTGTCTGGCCGCGATACTGCGAAACAACTGGTTCAAAACCCCTTGCGGAAAGATATATCCTTCTATTTCATCGTTTTCGATCATCTTTCTCAACGGGGGGACGGCGTCCGGGTGAGTGCAGATCACCCTTTTGAGAAATCCTGGATGTGCAAACCGGGAATCCCCTCGATGATCCCATACCCCGTGTCCGCAACCGGAAACCAGGATCAAGCCCCGGGGAGATTTCTCTTCTAAATACCGTTGTTCGAGGCATTTTAGCAGATACTTGGGATAACCGATTAACCCTGCAGAGGTAATGGTTATGGTATCCCCGTCCTTAATCACGTTTACCGCATCCGGCCCGTTCAATAGTTTACTTTTCACAATAGATCCTCCTTCCGGTGATTTGATCACTGCACGGCATGCCGGCTGTAAAGAGTTGCAATTATTATAGCAATTATAACATCTATCTGATATTAATTGAAAGATCTGATCATCGATTTTGACCACTGCTGTGTTTTACCTTAAATAGATAAAAGGAATCGCCGTTTCAAAAAAC
>CAZPET010000188.1:0-4214 GCA_964585625.1 uncultured Syntrophomonadaceae bacterium | reverse complement strand
CATCACCATAGTTCAATATATTGTCTTTGTTTTCGGCGTCTATTATCTTCTGTTGGCGCTGGCCGGTCTCTTCAGCATCCGCTGCCGCAAGGAACATCCGCCGCAGAGCCGCTTTGCCGTAATCATCCCGGCACACAACGAAGCTCCGGTGATCGGCAAGCTGATTGAAAATCTTTTGGAGCTCGACTATCCAAAACAGCTTTACGATATCTTCATCATTGCCGACAACTGCAGCGATCATACCGCCCGGGTGGCGCGCGATTTTGGGGTCATGGTCTGGGAACGCTTTAGCCGCAGCCGCCGGGGGAAAGGTTATGCCCTTGAAGATGCCCTCAAGAAGATCGGTTTAACCGGCGCGGATGCATCTGCCGCTTACGACGCCGTGGTATTTTTTGATGCCGACAACCTGGTAGCCCCCAATTATCTCCGGGCAATGAACAACCGGCTGCTGGAAGGAGAGAAGCTGATCCAGTGTTTTATCGATTCAAAAAACCCGAATGATAACTGGGTCACCGCTGCATACAGCCTTACTTTCTGGTATAACAACAGGTTTCTTCTCCTGGCCCGCTATAACCTGGGATTAAGCGCAGCCCTGGCCGGGACCGGAGTTTGTATTTCACGCGAGGTTCTCCGGGAAATCGGCTGGTCCACTGCCACCCTGACCGAAGACCTGGAATACTCCATGCAGGCTCTATTGAAAGGTTACCGCACCGCTTTCGCCCTGGAAACCCGGGTTTACGATGAAAAACCGCTTCACTTTCTCCTCTCCTGCCGCCAGCGCCTGCGCTGGGCCAGGGGTCAGATCAATGTTGCCATCCGCTACGCGCCGGGCCTGCTGGGCAAAGGGCTGCTCGGATGTAATCCGGCCCAGATTGAGGGCGGCCTGCGCCTGATGCAGCTTTTCGTGATCGCCGCTGGCGCCCTTTTGGGACTTCTGGGCATGCTGTTTCCTGAAATAAGCGCCGGTTCGCCTTATGGTTATCTAAGCGCTCATTATCCATATATCGGCACCATCCTTTTCGCCGGCCCGTACCTTCTTCCTCCCCTGACGATGCTGCTCGACAATCTGCCGCGGAAGCCGTTTGTTTTCTATCCTCTTTACCCTCTCTTCTGTATCACCTGGCTTCTGCTCATTTTCTGCGCCCTCTTCAGCTGGCGCAACCGCAGATGGATGTCCACCCGTCACAGCAGGGCTATGGACCACCGCGAGCTGAATTACGGGGGCTCTTACCGCCGCCGGCCCGCCTCCGGCCGTCTGAACGTCTCTCCGGGACAGCAAAGATAAACTCAAGACAAGCCCTCTGAAATCTGTTAAGATTACTTTAAAAGAGATATCGGAGAGGTAGTTTTGCGATGCCGGAAATTCTGGTGATTGAAGATGACCGCCATATTCTCGCCCTCCTCAGGGCTTGCCTGAGCCAGGAAGGATATGATGTGATCACGGAAGAGAACGGCCTTACAGGGCTGACCCGCGCTCTCGAAAGAAAATTTGACCTGATCATCCTCGACCTGATGCTGCCGGATAAAGACGGCTTTGCAATATGCCGCGAGCTTCTCGCTGCGGGTAATGATACCCCAATTCTCATACTCACTGCCCGGGGCGACGAGATGGATAGAGTTCTAGGACTCAAATTGGGTGCTGACGATTATGTCGTCAAACCGTTCAGTCCGCGTGAATTGACCGCGCGAATAGAGGCAATTTTACGCCGGGCAAGCAAGGCCAGGTCGGCGGACCGTCCTTCGCTGACGGCCTCCGGGATCGTGATCAACCCCGAAAGCCGGCTGGTTACAGTGAACGGGAACAGGATCGTTTTGACCCCGAAAGAATTCGACCTGCTCTACCAGCTGGCCGGCCGCCCCGGCCGCGTCTATACCCGTGAAGAGCTGATGGAGCTGGTCTGGGGTTATGATTATACCGGCAGCAGCCGCACCGTCGATGAGCATATTAAAAATCTTCGCCAAAAGCTGAAAGAAGGCGGCGCCGCGGATCAGTATATCCACACGGTATGGGGCGTGGGTTATAAATTCGAGGCCCTGGATGGAGATCAATGAAGTTACTTCCTCCGAAAAGAATCTTTACCCGGTTGATGATCAGCTACCTGCTGGTTACGCTGGCGGTGCTTGGCGTGATCGCGATCATCTTTATCAACCTGATGCAGAAGTATTTTTTTAGCATCGAGGGTTTTCAGCTCGAAAGCCAGGGTGAAAAAGCGGCTTCTCTTCTGGGAAAACCTCTCCTGGAAAATGATCTGACGGCGCTAACCCGGCTTGCCGACACGATTGCTTTTTCCTACGATGTCTATCTCTGGGTAATCGATGCCGGGGGCTCCATTCTCACCGTGGCCGGGGGCAATCCTCAAAAGTTGGGACTTCAGGTTGAAGAAACTGAAATTGCTCACGTGCTCGCAGGTAATTATATTACCAAGCAGATTACCGGTCCCGATTACAACAGCCTTATCCATATGACTCCTGTCTACGAAAACCTCTCTGACGGTTATAGCGGCGGTATTACAGGAGGCGAACAAGATAAGGAGCAGGGACCTGTTATCGGCGCCCTGGCTATAAGCCACCCTCTCTGGCCGGTCACCGTGACCATTGCCAGGCTCAAGCGGCTTGTTTTCTATGCCGCCGGCGGCGCCACCGTTCTGGCGTTATTCCTCGGGTATTCTCTTTCACGAAAGATCGCGCAGCCTCTTGAAGATATGAGCCGGGTCGCCCTGGCCGTCTCCCGGGGTGACTATCAAAACCGGATCAATTACAGCTCCCATGACGAGCTTGGCCAGCTGGCGAATACACTGAATTTTGCCATCGAGCAGGTCGGTGCGACCATTGAACAGCAGCACCGGCTGGTCAGGCTGCAGCAGGAATTTATTTCCGACATCTCGCACGAATTCCGGGCCCCGCTGACCTCGCTGCAGGGCTTTCTGGAGCTGCTCAAAGACGGTAAATGCACCGCCGAAGAAACCCGGAGCTATTTGGAGATCATGCACAAAGATACCGTTTCTCTCGGCCGGCTGGTCCAGGATCTGCTTGATCTGACCAACCTCGAATCCCATGGGATCACCCTTGAAAAAAGCAGGTGTGATCCGGAGCAATTGCTGCGCCTTTCGCTGAAGCATCTGCATTACGCAGCCGCCCAAAAAGATATTACCCTTTCCTTTAAGGTTGTCCGGGATGTGCCGGATATCGATGCAGACGAAATACGTCTCCACCAGGTCCTGGTGAACCTGGTGGAAAATGCGATTCGCTGCAGCCCCCACGGTTCGGAGATAAGTTTGACCCTGGAACGGGAAGACGAAGGAGTTACCCTGAAAGTTGCCGATCAGGGATCCGGCATCCCCACCGCCGAGCTGCCCCTGATCTGGAACCGTTTTTACAAGGTGAACAAGGCGCGGACCCGTTTTGACACCGGAACCGGCCTGGGCCTGGCTATTGTCAAAAGAATTATTGAACTGCACGGCGGCAGGGTATCGGCGCAAAGCGAGCCCGGACACGGCGCGGTTTTCAGCATCTGGCTGCCCCAAAGGGCGGAGGTTAGAGGTTGGAAGTTGGAAAGCTGACGCTTAATTTATCACACAGCCCGCTGTCCCCTCTGCTCCCTCGACCCCTCCGACTTCACTCCTATTTCAGGTAAGCCAGGCACTCACCGTGGGCGGCAAATAGATCGTCCGCCAGGGCCCTGATCTCGCTCAACTTCAACACGGCTCCCGCCAGGGGGTCCAGCTGGCAGGCGTAATAGGCATATTCTCGTTTCCCTTCCAGCGCCGCCAGGACCGTCAACTCCTGCACCGCGATATGCGGCCGGCAGAGAGCGGCCAGTTGCGGTGCCAGCTCACCGGAAAATACAGGCTGGATCCCGTTGCGATCCACCAGGCAGGGCACTTCGACACAGCAGTCCCCGGGAAGGTTGGGGATCAGCCCGGTGTTGCGGACATTGCCGTAGATAGTGGCCGGCCGGTTCAGCTCCATCGCATAAATGATCTGCGGCGCATATTCATAACTCGGATCGTGAGGCGGCAGCGGCAGTTCTCCGCGGGCGATCTTCTTGTTTTTGATGTAAAGCTCGTTCAGCTCTTCGCAGCGGCGGATATACTCGTTGATGGGAATGTTCAGATCGGCAATCAGCTCGTCGTAAGGGATGAAATAAGGAACATATTCGCACTAACCCTGACACGGTCTTAAGTATTAAGCGTAAAATTGGAACGAGTGAAAAA
>CAZPET010000187.1:0-4234 GCA_964585625.1 uncultured Syntrophomonadaceae bacterium | reverse complement strand
GCTGGTGGTGATCGGGGGGCTCTATGTTCTCGAGGCGCTCTCGGTGATCCTGCAGGTGCTGAGTTTTCAGCTTACCGGGCGGCGTATCCTCTTGATGGCCCCGCTGCATCATCATTTCGAATTGAAAGGATGGAGCGAGTGGCAGGTGGTAACCGCCTTCTGGGGATTAACCTTTATCTTCGCCCTGATCGGCCTTCTCGAATGGCGGCTGTAATGAGCAGACAGGAGTTGTGGCATTTTGATTGATCTGATTCGAGGGCGGACCGTGATCGTGGTGGGCCTGGCCCGCAGCGGGACCGCCGCTGCAGCGCTGCTGGCGGAGCTGGGGGCCTCCCGGGTGATCGTCACCGATCGCCGGCCCGCCGCCGATCTGCAGCCGGAGCTGGCATCTCTGAAAAAGTATGACCGGGTGGAGGCGGTGACCGGAAAGAACCCGCCGGAACTGGTTAATCCCGGAGTCAGCCTGGTGATCAAGAGTCCCGGCATTCCGCCGGCGCTGGAGCTCTTCCAAAAATCGGCGGCGCTGCAAATACCGGTTTTATCCGAGATCGAGCTGGCATATGCTTTTATGAGGGCTCCCCTGATCGGGATTACCGGGACCAACGGCAAGACCACGACCACCGCGCTGGTGGCGGAGATGCTTGCCGATGCGCGTTTTAACAGCGCCATGGCGGCCGGCAATATCGGGGTGCCGCTGTGTTCGGCAGTCGGGCATAGCGGTGCGGCCGGGGCGGTCGTTGCGGAGCTGAGCAGTTTTCAGCTTGCCGATATCCTGAACTTCCGGCCGGCGGTGGCTGTATTCATAAATTTTTCAGAGGACCATCTCGATTACCACGGCAGCGTGGAAAACTATTACCGGGCCAAGGCGCGGCTTTTCGAGAACCAGACGGATGTCGATTTTGCGGTGCTCAATGCCTCCGATCCCGCCGTGGCCCGGCTGCGTGAAGAAGTGCGGGCGAGGCTGCTCTGGTTTGCCCGGGGTCCCGTGGAGCGCGGCGCCGGTATCGAGCGGGGCCGGGTGGCCCTGTTTAACCGGGGCGAGGCGGTGGCCCATCTCTGCCCGGTCGGCGAGCTGGCTCTACCGGGCGAGCATAACCTGGAAAATGCCCTTGCCGCCGCCGCGGCGGCCTGGGCCGCGGGAGCGGCTCCGGAGGCGATCGGGAGGGTGCTGCGCCGCTTCAAAGCCATCGCTCACCGCCTTGAATTCGTGGCCGAGATCGGCGGGGTCGAGTTCATCAACGATTCCAAGGGGACCAATCCCGGGGCGGTGATCAAAGCGCTGCGCTCATTTCCCGGGAAAAGGAAGATCCTTCTCGCCGGGGGCAGGGATAAGGGGAGCGATTTTTCGGAGCTGGCGGAGGTAATCAAAGAGGAGGTCGGCGCCCTGATTCTCTTTGGAGAGTCCAGGGCGAAGCTGGCCCGGGCGGCTGCCGGAGCGGGCTTTACCGCTTATCTGCAGACTGCCACCCTGGAGGAAGCGGTGGCCGAAGCCTGGTCCCGCTCCCGGCCCGGGGAGATGGTCTTGCTTTCACCGGCCTGCACCAGCTGGGATGCGTTTACCGATTACGAGGCCCGGGGTAACCGTTTCAAAGAGCTGGTCAATCAGTTACGTGAAAAAGAGGATGGAGCATGAAAAAAGAACAGCGCCGCGATCCCGATTATGCGTTGATCCTGGTTACTTTTCTGCTGCTGGGAATCGGCCTGGTGATGATTTTCAGCGCCAGCTATATCATCGCCGATGAGGGGCGGGGAGACCCCTATTATTTTCTGAAGCGCCAGGCGCTCTGGATTACCCTGGGCCTGGTGGCGATGTACCTCGTGTCCCGGATAAATTACTGGAAGCTGCGGCGCTTTTCACTTTTTCTGCTTCTGCTCAGCTTTGTCCTGTTGACCCTGATCTTTACCGGACTGGGCACCGATATGGGAACCGATGCGAAGCGCTGGCTTGACTTCGGCGCCTTTACCTTCCAGCCGGCCGAGTTCTGCAAGCTCTCCTTCGTTATCTTTACGGCGGCCTTCATGAGCAGCCGCAGCATCAGGATGGAGAAGTTCTGGTCGAGCAGCTTCATTCCCCTGCTGCTGGCGGGGATCGCCTTTATCTTCGTTGTCAGCCAGCCCGACCTGGGGAGCGCGTTGATTTTGCTTGCCGGGACGGGAATGATCGTTCTGCTGGCGGGGATGCCCTTCAAACAGGCGGTGATGCTGGCGGTCGTTTCGCTGCCGGCCCTGGTGGCGATCACGATCAAGGAGCCTTACCGCCTCAAGCGGCTGTTCTCGTTTATCGATCCCTGGGCCGACCCCACCAAAACAGGCTACCACATCATCCAATCGCTATACGCCCTCGGGCCGGGGCATATTTTCGGTGTGGGCCTGGGGCGGAGCCGGCAGAAGCTCTACTACCTGCCTTTTCCGCACAACGACTTCATCTTCGCCGTCATCGGGGAGGAGCTGGGTTTTGTCGGCGCCACGGCGGTGCTGCTGCTCTTTTTTATACTGGTCTGGCGGGGGCTGAAGATCTCGCTGACGGCGCCCGACACCTTCGGCAGCCTGCTGGCCGCCGGGATCACCGCCATGCTGGCGCTGCAGGTGCTGATCAATATCGGCATGGTCACCGGATCGCTGCCGGTGACCGGGATCAACCTGCCGCTGATCAGCGCCGGCGGAAGTTCGGTATTTTTTAACCTGTTCAGCCTGGGTATCCTGTTAAATATATCGCGGCACTGTCACCAGTGAGTGAAATAGTGAAATAGAGAAGGGAGGGCGGAAGCCGGTGCGGATGATCATTACCGGGGGTGGGACAGGCGGTCATATCTACCCCGCCCTGGCGCTGGCGCGCCATGTCCGGGAGCGCGAGCCTGCAGCGGAGCTCCTTTTTGTCGGCAGCGCAGAGGGGCTGGAAAAGAAGATTGTCCCGGCGGCGGGCTTTGATCTGGAGACGATCCCGGCGAGCGGTTTCGGGCGAAACCTGCGCCGGCTCGGACCTTTCAGCCGGGATCTCTGGCGCGGAATGGCCCGGGCGCGGCGGATCATCGCCTCCTTTCAACCGGATGTGGTTTTCGGCACCGGCGGCTATGTCTCGGCCCCGGTAATGCTGGCGGCCCTGCTGGCGAGGCGCCCGGCGGCGGTGCATGAGCAGAACGCGCTGCCGGGACTGGCCAACCGGATGCTGGCGCCGCTGGTGCAGCGGGTCTGCCTCTCCTTCGAGGAATCGCGCAGCGCTTTTCCCCGCCGCAGCAGGACAGTCTTTACCGGCAACCCCCGCGCCAGCGAAGTGGCGGCGGTAGACCGCGCCGCGGCGCAGGAGCAGCTGAAAATCGATCCCTCTCTTAAGACGATCCTAATTTACGGCGGCAGCCGGGGCGCTTTAAGAATCAACGAGGTGATCATTGATTTTCTGAAAGCAGGCTGGCTCCCGCAGGCGACGCAGTTTCTTTACGTTACCGGGGAGATCTACTACCGCCAGGTTAAAGAGCAGCTCGGGATGCTGCCGCAGAAGGTGCGCCTCTACCCCTATCTTGACGAGATGCCGGCGGCCCTGGCGGCGGCGGACCTGGTGATCACCCGCTCCGGAGCCACCACCCTGGCGGAAATTACCGCCCTGGGGCTGCCGGCGATCCTGGTTCCGTCGCCGAACGTGGTCAACAACCACCAGTATTACAATGCCCGTCTTCTGGAGAAGGCGGGGGCGGCGATGCTGATTGAAGAGAAAGATTTCAACCGTTACCGGCTGCGCCGTGAACTGAGAAGATTCAGGGCCGAACCGGTTCTGTTGGAGCAGATGGCCCGGGCCGGAGCAAAACTGGCGGTTCCCGACGCCGCCGCGCGGCTCTACCGCTGTTTACGTGAGATTGCGAGCGCCGTAAGGGAACACTAACATAAACGGCTGCTCACGCATAGAATAAATTACCCTGATGGAGGAGTGAACTGTTGAACCTGGAGCAGGAAATCGGCCGGCGGCTGCGCGCCGGGATAAAAAAAGATGAATCGATGTCGCTACATACTTCCTGGCGGGTCGGCGGTCCTGCAGATTACTACCTGCTTCCCGCGGATACGGCTGAACTGCAGGAGATTGTCCGGTTCAAAAACCGCACCGGTCTGCCGCTTTTCGTATTCGGCAACGGCACCAACCTGCTGGTGCGCGACGGCGGCATCAGGGGCCTGGTGGTGCAGATCGGCGAACCTTTCAGCTATATTTGCCGGGAAGGGGAAATGCTGCGGGCCGGTTCAGGAACGC
>CAZPET010000186.1:0-4262 GCA_964585625.1 uncultured Syntrophomonadaceae bacterium | reverse complement strand
CGGCAGGCATCGCCCTGAGAAAGGACGATCCATGGAGCAGGTAAGCGCAAAAAAGATGATTGTTTCCGACATCGCCCTTTTCTTCGTGGCCATGTTCTGGGGTTCCAACTTTGTGGTCATGAAAGAGGCCCTGAATCTGATCACACCCTTTGCTTACCTGGGCATCAGGTTTACACTGGCGGGATTGATCATGCTTGCGCTCTTCTGGAAAAGGATGGCCCGGATCAAGCCCGGCGATCTCAAAGCCGGCTCACTGCTGGGCTTTCTCTTATTTGCCGGTTTTGCTGTGCAGACGATCGGGCTTCTTTTCACCACTCCGGCCAAGTCCGGTTTTATTACCGGCACCAGCGTGGTGATCGTTCCTTTTCTGTATATCATGGTAAGCAAGATCTGGCCGCGCTGGTCGGCTATTGCCGGCGCCTTTCTGGCCCTGGGCGGACTCTACCTGCTATCGGTTGAGGGGAGCTGGCATTTGGAACAGGGCGATACCTTGACTTTTGCCGGGGCGGTTTTATTCGCGGCGCATGTTGTTTTTCTCGGTGTTTATGCTCCCCGCAGTGATCCGATTATCCTGGCCACGCTGCAAATGCTCTCCGCCGGCATATTGAATTTTGCAGTTGTATTTATCGCCGAACCGCTGGAGGGGCTGTTTATCCATCCGCTGCCAATCTGGGGGGCTATCTTCTACGGGATTATATTCTGCACCATCGGCGCTTTTGTTACCCAGACCATGGCGCAGCGCTTTACCCCGCCCACTCACGCAGCGCTGATCTTGAGCCTGGAAGCGGTATTTGCCGGCCTCTTCTCTTACCTGTTCTGGGATGAGCTTTTTAGTATAAGAAAACTTTGCGGCGCCGGGCTGATATTTGCCGGAATCTTGATCACCGAGCTGCAGCCCCTGCTCGAAGCACGCGCCGAAAAACGCGGTGCAACTTCTTTGCCGGTTGATCCGGCAGAGTAAGATATTTGCGGCCGCGCCGGGGGGTGACGCTTGTTTTTTAGGCCGTTGAACATCGTTTCAGGATCCGCTCCAACATTTACTTTCTACAATGCGGAAGGAGGTCGTTGATATTGAAACAGCAGGATTATGGCTTAAAAGAAGAACGTCAGGTTGTTTACAGGCCCGCCGGGCATAGAAAGCTGTTTATGAATCCTGATGCCGACGATGCCCGGAAATTTTTTCAAAAGAAATCCCGTCAACTGGTGGAGAAAGCCACCACGTTGACCGATGCCGTATCGCGTCTGGTGCATGATGGAGATTATATCGCCTGCGGGGGTTTTGGGACGAGCCGCATTTCCACGGCGGCCATACATGAAATTATGCGCCAGCGCAAGAAGAGCCTCGGCTTTTCCGCCCATGCGGCCACGCATGACTTCCAGCTTCTAACAAACGGACAGTGTATCAACCGGTGCGATGTTGCCTATATTGTCGGGCTTGAAGCGCGGGGTCTCTCCAAGCGCGCCCGCCAGGCCGTGGAAAAGGGTGAAGTGGAACTCACCGAATGGACCAATGCCGCTCTCTCCTGGCGCTACCGGGCCGCCTCAATGGGAATTTCCTTTATCCCGGCCCGCTGCATGATGGGTACGGATACCATTGCTTACAGCGCTGCCGTGGAGATGGAGTGCCCCTATACAGGGAAAAAATATGTGGCTCTCCCGGCGCTCTACCCTGATGTAGGGATGATCCATGTGCACCGCGCGGATGTATACGGCAACTGCCAGATTGACGGCCTGATGGTTTCAGACTGGGAGATGGCCCGGGCAGCCAAGCGCCTGATCATTACCACTGAAAAATTGATTTCCAATGAAGAGATCCGCCGCGAGCCTCACCGCACGGTGATCCCCTATTATCTGGTTGATGCCGTGGTCGAGGTGCCTTACGGTTCCTACCCGGCAAATATGCCTTACGAGTATTACAGCGACGAGGAGCATCTGCAGGAATGGCTCCGGGCGGAGCAGGATCCCGAGACGCTGGCGCAGTTTTTGGAGCGCAACATATACGGAGTCAAGGACTTCTGGGAATATTTGAATCTTAACGGCGGCCCGGCCCGCCTGGCCGAACTGCGCCGCCAGGAGAATCTTCTGGAGAAGTAAGCCGGCGGCGGATGCTGCACGGCAGGTTGATTATACCTGAGGGAGGAGTAATGATGAGCTACAACCGGATGGAGCTGATGATCTGTCTTGCTTCTCGTTTTTTAGAGAATAACAGCACCGTTGTCGTCGGCACCGGCGCTCCCTGCGCCGCCGCGATGCTGGCCCAGAACCTGCACTCGCCCGACCTGATGATCTTGTTTGAGGCCGGCGGGATCGGGCCGCTGATGCCCTCGATGCCGATTTCGGTGGGTGATTCGCGAACCTTTTACCGGGCTCTGGCTGCAAGCAGTATGCCGGAAATCATGGAAAACTGCCAGCGGGGCATGGTCGACTATACTTTCCTGGGCGGGGCCCAGATAGACATGTACGGCAATATCAACTCGACCCTGGTCGGCAAGGATTTTGACCGTCCCAAGGTTCGCTTTCCCGGCAGCGGCGGAGCAAATGACCTGGCTTCGTTCTGCTGGAGGATCATGGTGATCACCCCCCAGGACAAACGCCGTTTTACCAACGATATCGACTTTGTAACCTCTCCCGGCTACCTCACCGGGAAAGGCGCCCGTGAAGCCGCGGGGCTGCCCCCGGGGGGCGGGCCGTACAAGGTGATTACCGATCTCTGCGTCCTCGGATTTGACGAAGAGAGCAGGCGGATGCAGGTGGAGAACATTCATCCCGGTGTGACCAGGGAGCAGATCGTGGAAAATACCGGGTTTGAACTTCTTTGGGCTCCGGATTTGACCGTGAGTGAAGCCCCTACCGAAGATGAGCTGCGCATTTTGCGGGAAAAGGTGGACCCTTACCGCTACATTATCGGCCGCAGCTGAGACGAAGCAAAGAGGGGGAGCCCCGGGGTGGAGCAGCATGTTCCTCCCCGCCCCCCCTGCCGCCGGCTTGCCACTCCCACCCCATCCCTGAGCACCACTATTGCCCGGCTCAAAGTGGCCCGGCTTAACCTCAATTTCGACCCTCCCCTCCAGGAGAAGAAAGAATCTTAGGGACCAGATTTTCCTCTCCCCTTAAGGGAGAGGGCTGGGAGAGGGGGCTAAAGATGCTGTTCCGAAAGACTTTTGGGACAGCCCCGCGGTGAGGTTATGGTTCCCCCTTTTTCAAGTAAAGGGGCAGGAATTCTCTGCAGCACGGGGAATGTTTTCAGGCAGAAGCATTCACTGAAAGGGGTGCAAATCCGTGGTTTCCACCGCTTCACTGGCGGCAATGTTTTTTACCTTGCTGCTGTCACTTTTTCTGCCGGTCGGGCTGGTATTCTATTATTACCGGAAGTATCGTTTTTCTCTAAAAGCGTTTTTTGTAGGCGCAGTTGTTTTCTTTCTTTTCCAGGTGGTTTTACGGACCCCCCTGCTGTTCTTCTTATCTTCCCAGCCCTGGTTCAGCGATCTTTTAGCCAATCTCTTCTTTTCCGCCGTGGTTATCGGCGGTTTTACCGCCGGCCTCTTTGAGGAATGCGGCCGTTATCTCGGATTCCGGTTTATCTTGCAAAAGGAGCTTTCCTGGAAAAACGGGCTGGCTTACGGATTGGGCCACGGCGGTATTGAATCAATCATCCTGGTGGGATTTACCTATATCAACAATATTGTCATCAGCCTGATGATCAACAGCGGCACGTTTGAACAGTTTGTGGCACAGCGGGTAGGGGCGAATGCGGCGGCGGCGATTAAAGAGCAACTTGTCAATCTACCCCCATCAATTTTTATCGCAGCCGGGGTGGAACGGGTATTGACGCTGATCATTCAGGTTGCCCTTTCGCTGATCGTCCTCTATGCGGTAAAGCGCAGGCGGCCGCTTTTTTTGCTTGTAGCGATATTGCTGCATACCGTTCTCAATGCCGGGGCTGTCTATCTGCAGGATGCCGGCGTCTCTGTCTGGCCTGTCGAGCTGTATGTTGCAGCCTTTGCCGCCGCGGCTTTTTACCTGATCATCAAGAGCAGGCTATGGATAGATCTGCCTGGACCCTGCGACATGGCTAATGGTGGGGGCACCGTTGATGGTGTAGAATAAACGCCCCAGTGCCATGTAATTGATGCCATAACAAATCCCCCTAAATACCCTTTAAAAAGGGGGACTTTGTTTTTCAGGCTCCCCCCTTTGGAAAAGGGGGGCGGGGGGGATTTAAAAACAAAACATGTTTAGTTATCATTTATTGTAAATGCAAG
>CAZPET010000185.1:0-4287 GCA_964585625.1 uncultured Syntrophomonadaceae bacterium | reverse complement strand
ATAAAAAGAGGGTCTTCGCCTCCCTTGAGCATGCGGGCAATCCAGTAAAGCGCGGCGTCGGGATCCGAACCGCGGATCGATTTGATCAGCGCCGAAGCGATGTCGTAATGGTCGTCCCCCGCCCGGTCATAAGTATAAGCCCGCGACCGTAGAGCCTCTGCGGCCGTCTCCGCGGTAATCATGATCTTGCCGTCGCGGCGTTCGGCAATAATAACAGAGAGCTCGAGGGCATTTAGGGCGGTCCTGGCGTCGCCGTTGGCCCGGTCAGCAAGGTGGCGCAGCGCTTCCGGCTCCGCTTCCAGGTCCAGCTTCCCCAGGCCCCTCTCATCGTCGGCCAGGGCTCTCTGCAGCAGGTTCAAAATTTCGCCGGCTGCGAGCGGTTCAAAAACAAAGAGCCGTGTCCGTGAAAGGAGGGGACCGTTCAGATAGAAGAAGGGATTCTCCGTGGTGGCCCCGATAAAGATCACCGTGCCCTGCTCCACCGCCGCCAGCAGGGCATCCTGCTGGGCTTTGTTGAAACGGTGGATCTCGTCGATAAAGAGAATTGTCCGCCGGTTCTGGAGCGACCAGCGCTCGCGGGCATTGCCCACCACCTCGCGGATATCTTTAACTCCCGCGGTAACCGCGTTGAGCTGGATAAAGGCGGCCCGGGTGGTGGAAGCGATGATCAGGGCAAGGGTAGTTTTGCCGGTGCCGGGCGGCCCGGAGAAGATCATCGAGGGCACCCTGTCCGCGGTGATCAGGCGGCGCAGCGGCTTGCCCTCTCCCAGAAGATCTGACTGCCCGGCGAACTCGTCCAGGCTGGGCGGCCGCATCCGCAGGGCCAGCGGCCCCTCTTCGCGCATCTTTCTTTCCCATTCCATGGTAATCAGATCTATCGCCAACCAGCTCCTTGTTACAGGGGATGGGTCCCCACAGCGTTACCGGCAGCGGTTGACCCTGTCCCCTTTTAATTCCATCTAGATTATACCATGAAACTGGGTTTATCCCTTTAATTGTTGTGTACATAAAGACGCCCTTTCCCGCAGCATAACGGCAAAAAAGGGCATTTAAATATTTAATATCTTCACAGGCTAAAGATGACTAATAATTTACTCCCCACATGCCCCCGATAGCGCCGAAAACAAAGCCCAAAAATATCTTTACGGCCAGGCTCCACCCGATGGTCATATCATCGACAATGATCAAACCCCCGCCAATCATCAGCAGGACGTAAATCACGCCGATGATCCCACCGTTCAGCCATCCCCGTGTTCCAATCCTCCTGGTGGCATAAGCGGAGCCCCACAATATCGCCGCAATGCTGACGCCGTAGACCAGGTACGAGGCGACTTTTTCGGGAAGCGCCGTCAGGTAAAGGACCAGGGCGATCACCAGGAGCATGACCAGCGAAAAGACCAGCGCCAGGAGAATCCCTTTGAGCGAGATAAGCCAGGCGCTGCCCCGCAGGGGATTAATGACTTTATTGTTGGCCGGCCGGTGATTCATAAACTCGCCCCCTGAGAAGAGCATATGAACCGGCGCCTCTGATTATTCCTCTTCCTCTTCGTCCTCGATGACGCGGTCAACGCCGCCGCGGGCAAACTTGATATTGACATTGTCGGCCACTCGCAGGGTCACCATATCATCCTTGATCTCTTTGATCACGCCGAAGATCCCGCCAATTGTAACGACCCGGTCACCTTTTTTCAACGCCCCGAGCATTTCGCGCCGTTTCTTCTGCTGCTGCTGCTGCGGGCGAATCAGGATGAAGTAAAATATGGCGAAGATCACGACCATCCACAATATGCCCGAATATGGGCCCAACTTGGCTAGCAAATCTTGCATTTACCTGCACCTCCATAGTATTGATCGAGCTTCTTTTTCATATTGCGGTAATAAAAAGCAAACCTTTCTTCGCGAATCGCTTCGCGGATTTCCAGCATCAGTTGAGCAAGGTAATAGAGATTGTGATATGTGGTTAAGCGCATCCCGAGAATTTCGCCGGCATTGAAAAGGTGGCGGATGTAAGCCCGCGTATAGCTGCGGCAGACCGGGCAGTTGCACTCTTCATCGAGGGGAGCCGTATCGGCGGCGTAAACCGCGTTGCGGATCGTCAGGTAACCCCGGCTGGTCATCACCCTGCCGTTGCGGGCAATCCGGGTTGGCAGCACACAATCGAACAGGTCAATCCCCAGCCTGCTCCCTTCAAGAAGCGCATCCGGCGAGCCTACTCCCATCAGGTAGCGCGGTTTTTCAGCCGGCAGCAGGGGGGCGGTCAGCTCCAAAGTTTGATACATCAGCTCTTTGGGCTCTCCGACGCTTAATCCCCCGACCGCATAGCCGGGAAACTCCATCTCCACCAGGTCGGCGGCCGACCTTTCTCTTAAATCTGGATATACACCTCCTTGAACGATCCCAAAAAGAGCCTGCGCCTCTCGCAGGTGGGCATTACGGCAGCGCATGGCCCAGCGGCTGGTGCGCTCCACCGCGGTCTGCACCTCTTCATAGGGCGCAGGATAGGGCGTGCATTGATCCAGGATCATGGCAATATCGGATCCGAGTACATTCTGAATCCGGATTACCCGCTCCGGAGTAAGATAATGCGTAGATCCGTCGATATGCGAGGTGAAGGTGACCCCGTCATCTTCAACCTCCCGCAATCCGCCCAGACTGAAGATCTGGAAACCGCCGCTGTCAGTCAGGATGCCCCCGGACCAGTTCATCATCCTGTGCAGCCCGCCGGCGCGGGCGATCACTTCAACCCCGGGGCGCAGGTAAAGGTGGTAGCTGTTCGCCAGGATCATCGCCGTATTCAGACCGGTTAACTCTTCCGTGGTGATCCCCTTTACGGTGCCCTGCGTCCCCACCGGCATGAAGGCGGGTGTATCCACCGGACCGTGCCCTGTAACCAATTTTCCCAACCGTGCCCCGGTTTCGGGACAGCTCTTAATTAATTCAAAAGAAATGGACATCCTTTCCACCTTGCTATAGCTTATCTTAACCAATTCTTGCTGTCAATTATACTTTTACAGGGGGCCACGTAGGGGCGAACTGCATTCGCCCGGCCCAATCCCCGCATAAGAATTCCTCGCGGGCGAACAAAGTTCGCCCCTATAAAAGCAGCATGCAGTCGCCGAAGCTGTAAAAGCGGTAATTTTCACTTACGGCCATGCGGTATGCTTCCATCACCGGGTTGTAGCCGCCAAAGGCGCAGACCAGCATCAGCAGCGTGGAGCGCGGCAGGTGAAAATTGGTCAGCAGGGCATCTACCGCCTTGAAAGTGTAGCCGGGATAGATAAAAAGAGAGGCCCAATCCTCCTGCTCTTTTACAACTCCTTCCGCGTCTGCCGCCGCCTCGAGAACACGGCAGGCGGTTGTGCCCACGGCAACGATACGTCCGCCCCGCCTGCGGGCGGCATTGATCTGCTCCGCCGCTGCGGCGTCAATCCGGTAATACTCGCGGTGCATCTTGTGCCTGCGGATATCTTCCTCCTGCACCGGCTGAAAAGTGCCCGGGCCGATATGAAGGGTAACAAAGGTCCACCTGACCCCTTTCCCCCGCAGGCTTTCAAAAACAGCGGGTGTAAAATGAAACCCGGCGGTCGGGGCGGCCGCCGAGCCGTCTATGGCCGCATAGATGGTCTGGTACCGGGCGGGATCCTTTAGTTCCTGCTTGATATAGGGAGGCAGGGGAACCTGCCCCACGAGGGGCAGCGCCTGCTCCAGCGGTTCCGACCCGCCAAAGCTGACGATACGCTGCCCCTGCCCGGCGTAATCGTCAATCACCGCCCTGAGCCCCCGCGCAAACTCCACCACGGCGCCGGGCTTGAGCTTGCGTCCCGGCCGGACCATCGCCGTCCAGCGTCCCCCGGAGAGCCGGTGCAGCAGCAGCAGTTCCGCCTCGCCGCCCCCGCTGCCGCGTCGCCCGATCAGGCGGGCCGGAATAACCCTGGTGTTGTTCATGACCAGCAGGTCATCCGGATTCAGAAAATCGGGGAAGCTGCTGAAGAGCTTCTGCCCGATAACCCCTTCATGGCGCCGCAGCACCAGCATCCGCGAGCGGTCCCTTTCGGCAACCGGTTCCTGCGCAATCAACTCCGGCGGCAGTTCGTAGTCAAAATCACTCAGTCTTGTTTTCTCCATCCACTATCACCAATTAGTTTACCCGGTGCCAGGCACCGGAACAACTAACTTATTTTTATTTGAATAACCGGCTGATCAGGTTAAACAGGAGGGTCAGGACAGCGCTTACCAGCAGCATCGTCACGATAGGAAAGTAAAAAGTAAAGCGCTCCCTTTGGACAA
>CAZPET010000184.1:0-4293 GCA_964585625.1 uncultured Syntrophomonadaceae bacterium | reverse complement strand
ACGCTGCCGTGCGCAACGTAACCGGCCGCCTTAAGCTGCCGCTGTGGCAGGCGGGGCAGGTCCCCGGTGAACACAACTTTTTCCGGTAATTTGTAATTGGCCAGCCGCCCCCTCAAAAAACGGAGCAGTTCCTGCTTATCAGGCGATTGGCCCTCCTGCGGAACCACAAAGGCTTTAACTTCCTGACCTTTCAGCGGGTGAGGTACGCCAATCACGGCTGCCTCCGACACTGACGGGTGCGCTTCCAGCGCCGCTTCAACCTCTCTGGGGTAGACGTTGAATCCCGCAGTTATGATCAACTCTTTCTTGCGACCGGCTACAAAGAAGTAACCATCCTCATCTTTGTAGACCAGATCTCCGGTATATAACCATCCATCCTTTAGCGCCGCCCTGGTTTCTTCTTCCCTGTTGTAGTAGCCCTTCATGATGTTCGGACCTCTGGCCACCAGTTCTCCGACTTCACCGGTAGGCAGCTCCAGGCCTGCATCGTTTATTACTTTTGTTTCCACGTTCGGCAGGGCAACACCGATGGACTTGATTTTACGGTTTCCGTAAATAGGATTTAAACATAATATTGGAGAAGCCTCGGACATTCCGTAGCCTTCAATTATCTTAACGTTAAATTTATCCTCGAAGGCCACAATATGCTCCCCGGAGATGGAATCACCTCCGGAAAAGGCAAATCTTAACCTGGGGAAGGTAGCCTGCCGGCGGAGTTTCAGTAAAACCGCAAACATACTGGGGACCCCGCAAAAGATAGTGATCCCCTCCCGCGACAACACTTCCAACATTTCTTTGGGCCTGAAGGAATCCAAAACCGTGACGGTGCCGCCGAGATACAAGGGCAGCAGAACGCACGTAGCCCAGCCAAAGCTGTGAAACATCGGCAAGACCGCTAAAAAGTTATCTTCATATCCGAAGTGCGACACCTCTTCCATATCTTTGACATTGCTCAACAGGTTGGCGTGAGTCAACATGACTCCTTTTGGCTGTCCGGTGGTTCCCGAAGTATAAAGGAAAGTGCAGACCTCGTCGCCGTCAATCTCCGGAAAACGGGTTGCCGGGGCGTCTGGAATCTCTTTTTGAGTTTTTTCATCCAGGATGATCAAATTCACGGGTAATTTGGGCAACTGCTTGATGCGCCGGCCTATCTCGGTGCTGGTAATTAAAAATCGCGCGCCCGAATCTTCTAGAATATAAATTAACTCTTGTGGCGCCTGCAAAAGGTTCAGCGGCACGGCGATGCCTCCGGCCCTGACAGTGCCGAGATAGGAATATACAAATTCCGGACAGTTGGTCATGGCTATTGCCACCCGCTCACCCGGCTGCAAGCCCATGCTGGTTAAATACCTGGCGTATTGTTCAACCTTGTCTTCCAGTTGAGTGTAATCAACCTTAAGGCCATGGAAGTTTAAGGCTGTGCGGTGCTGATCATTGGAACTTTTATGTATATCGGATATTATCAATTAACGCAGCCTCCCCTGTCGGCTTCATAAAGCTTTTTCTGTCTTAAATTTTCAACAGGCACAACCGTTAATCCTTGTTGCTTAGAATTAAAAAACTCTTAGTAGGAGATTGGTAGTTGTGCCTGACGGTCAACGAACTGATGGAGGCGGTTTTATTGGGTTGATTCTAAGTCAAGGAAAAAGCGTTCCTGGTAAGAATACAAACACAGGAGATTGTATAAGAAACCCACAAAGGCAATAATCTAAAACCTCAAAGTTGTTGTATCTTTGAGATTATCTCAAAACCATTGTAAGATAATCAAATCAAACGCGTCTTATTAGTAGGAGGTGAAAGAGTGGCGGAGTTCGAGGATACATATAACCTTTATTTTAAAGATGTTTTTTTATATATATACAGCTTATCCGGCGACAAGCATATCGCAGAGGATATTACATCTGATACATTTTTGAAGGCAATTCAATCGATCGACAGCTTCAAAGTAAACTGTGACATACGGGTATGGTTATGCCAGATTGCAAAAAACAGCTACTTTTCTTATCTGCGTAAGATCAAGAAATTTGTAGATATAGAAGCGCTTCCGGAAAAGGCAGATGACCAGGATGTAGAGCAAATCATATCTTCATCGGAAACATCCATGAAAATTCACGAAGTTCTCCATAATCTTGGCGAACCTTATAAAGAAGTATTTTCGCTGCGCGTTTTTGGAGAATTGAGTTTCAAGCAGATCGCTTATTTGTTTGGAAAAAGTGAAAACTGGGCTTGCGTCACCTATCACCGGGCCAGGAAAAAGATCAAAGAGCGAATGGAGGATTATCAATGAAGGTAACCTGTAATGTAATTAGAGACATTTTACCGTTATACGTGGAGAATATGGCGAGCGCTGATACACGCAAGATGGTGGAAGAACACACTGGTTCATGTGAGAGATGCAGGAAGCAGCTTGATGAGATGAGTATCCCTCATAATCTACCGACAGATACCGATACAGCCCCTTTGATAAAGCTGAAAGCTACTTTGCGGAGGAATAAAATTCAAACCATCATTTTTTCGGTGATGTTTACTTTGGCCGCAGCTGTCGTTGTCATTGCTTTTTTGACTGCTCCGAGATATTCGTACAGCGAACACACTGTCACCATAAAAGAGAACGCTGACGGAGCGGTGCTGGCTATATTCAGTGATGAGGTATCCGGATACCATATCCATCATTATCTTGCTGACAAAGGCCCCGGCTATGTATATCATATTACGGCGTGGAATAGTATCTGGAGCAGATATATACGTAAAAATCCCGCCAACAATACTGTTTTGAATCCCGATGGCAAAACAGTGGCCTCAGTTTATTATTACATGCCTTACAGAAGTGGTGATATCTTAACCGCCGGAGATGGTGATATCTTAATATACGGCATAGACCAAAACCCGGGTGGAGGTGTCCAAACCCTGCCAAGGCTATTTCTTACATGGTATGCATCATTTGCCGCGTTATTTGCGATTATCTGCGGAATAGCTATGTATCTATTCCGCCGCCATGAAAAAGCAAGAAATGTGATCTCAAAAACACTTCTCCTGCCGGTAGCCTACCTTTTAGGTAATCTATGCATTAAAGGTTTTTACTTTCCATCATACTCGGCCACACGCGATTTCTATGCCATTCTGCTCGTCACGATTCCGTTGTACATTGGTTTACTCTCTGCCACTTACTTGATCAAAGAATTTAAACGCGCCTAGTTCCTAAGCCATCAGGTTGTCGTAAAATTTGAGGCGCCAGTGGATCATTTATCCATTGGCGCTTCTCCTACAACGGGACGTTCGACGGCCGAGTTCTCAAAACCGATGTAAAGCTGAACCACTTCTTCCCCGGCTCTCTCCCCGCTGTTCTCCAAATCCACCATAGCCGTAACCATCTCGCCCGCTTGCCGGACCTGCAAATTACTATAAGTAAAACGGGTATAACTCAAGCCGAAACCAAATATCTGGTCAGGATTTAGCGACATGTCATGCGGTCTTCCTGCATCGGGACGGGGAGCCTTTATTTATAGGCTTATCTTCCGGTTGTCTTGGGCTGCGCCGCCGCAGGGGATTAAACAATCGCTTGAGATCATTAAACTGATTCAAGGGTCCGGCTATGCATCATCCTTTTCGGACGGGCTCTCGTCCATCGATGTTTCCGGCTCAATTATTTTTAGCGTTATCGATAAGCTGTATTCGTACAGCTCTACATTATCTATTGCAGAGCAAGCCAGTAAAAGATCTTCCGAGATATCCCGGGCAATTATTATGCCCCGCACTTTTATACCTTCCCCCGCCTGGTATTGCCTGATCCAGGCCATGTACCGGAGTATTTGGCCTACTGCCCTATCATAGCCGCGGGACACCTTGAGCTCTACGACTACATAGTTGCCGTCCTTGTCAACTGCTAATATGTCTATAAAGCGGTTCCCTACCGGGAATTCGATACCGGTAATTTCTTCTTCTAAATATAGCGACAAACCGGGCTCAATGAGGTAAAGATTTCTTGCCAGGAAATTTTGAAGGTCTTTCTCATAGGCAAACTCACTCTCGTTTATTTCTCCGGTGTCACCATTGCTCGGCCCTACTCCCCTATTTCTCAAACATGGTGATACTTTGCGTAACGTTATGGAATCACATTCAGCCGATTAGGAATCCGTTGCTCTATCCCTTTTAAAAGATACACACTATTCTTCCCGCCAGGACACGACATAGGTAGAAAACAGCTGATCCTATATTACAATACATGGAATTGGGGACCGCTAGGAAAACCGTTTGGGTTAAACATTGCGTAAACTTAACTGACAATTGCCTGCG
>CAZPET010000183.1:0-4296 GCA_964585625.1 uncultured Syntrophomonadaceae bacterium | reverse complement strand
GCAAGTGGTTTTTGCATGAGTAAATGCAACCCCTCTCCCCCATGGGGGAGAGGGGCCAGGTAACCCTATTTGTAGGTCTAACTGCAATTGTCCGTTTGTAGGAGTTATCGCAACCATTCACTAGATGTCCGGTTGCATTTACTTTGTCAACTAGCCTCAATCTGTAAGATAAACGGCTGAAGCCGCATTCAGGTTGACTTCACGGGGCTGAAGTGATATGATTTCACATGCAGATGATCCATGCGCCCGTGGTGAAAGGGATATCACGCAGGCCTCCGGAGCCTGAAGTCAGGGTTCGAATCCCTGCGGGCGCACCAGCAACCCTGAAATGTAAGGGTTGCTTATTTTTTTACCTTTTTCATACCGCAGCTCTTGCCATGCCGGAAAAAACGGAATATGATCATGGCATCGGTATGACCTGAGAAGGGGGGTGGGGTTGTGGAAGCGGAAGATGTGCCTGATCCCAGTCGCAATCAAATAGCTAAATTTATTATTACAGCAGCGATGCTGCCACAAAGCCCTGCCAAGGAGGTCTCTTCTCATGTCTATTCTCGATATCTCTCTTCTGGAGCAGGTCCGCAGCCTGCTGGAGGAGCAGGGATCCCCTGCCGCCCTTCAGGAGCTGACCGGCGAGCTGCAGCCTTACGACCTGTCAATCCTGTTAAACAACCTGACCGGCAATGAACAGCTTCTCCTTTTTGCCGCACTTCCCCCGGAATCAGCCGCGGAGACGCTGGAGCATTTTGAACCGGTGGAGCAGTACCGCTTTCTCGATCACCTGGAGCATGAAGTTACCGCCGATATATTGAACCTGATGTCGAGCGACGCGGTGGTGGAGCTCTTCACGGCGCTGCACCCCCGCCAGACCGAGCAGCTTTTTACGCTGCTGCGGGAGCCCTTTCACGGACAGATTCGCGACCAGATGTCCTATCCTGAAAACAGCGCCGGCAGCCTGGCGACGGTGGACTATATTGCCGTCCGCCGCTGGTGGACCGCGGAGCAAACCCTCTCACACCTGCGCAAGGTAGGCTCAACAGCCGAACTCTACAATTATATCTATATCCTCGGGCCCCTGGGTGAGCTGGTTGGGGTTCTTTCCCTGCGGCAGCTGATCCTTGCAGATCCGGCCAGGCGGCTGGAGGAGATCATGGTGCAAAAGTTGATCACCGTGCCAGCCGAACTCGACCAGGAGCAGGCCGCTCAACTTGTAGCCCGCTACGACCTGATCGCTTTGCCGGTGATCAGCAGCAGCGGTAAAATGGTGGGGATACTCACGGTGGATGATATCATCGACGTGATCGAAGAAGAGGCCACCGAGGATATCCACCTGCTCGGCGGGAGCGAACCGGTGGAAACCCCGTATTTCAAAACAGGCCTGGCCACCTTCTTCCGCAAACGGATTGTCTGGCTGCTGCTGCTCTTTGTCGCCGAAGCTTTTACCGGGAACATCATGCGCTATTATGAGGGCCTGCTCACCCGGGTCGTGGCCCTCTCTTTTTTCATCCCCCTGCTGATCGACACCGCCGGAAACGCCGGCACCCAGACCTCGACCCTGGTGATCCGGGCGATGTCGGTCGGGGAGATCCGCGGCGGCGATTTCTTGAAAGTAGTCTGGCGGGAGATGCGCCTCGGGCTGGCCCTGGCCCTGCCCATGGCCGGGATCACATTCCTGCGGGCCATGATGCTGGGCAGCCCCTCCAATTTGGGTCTTACCGTTGCCGCTACGATCCTGGTGATCATCACGGTAAGTTCAACCCTCGGCGCGATCATGCCCATCATCGGAAAAAAATTGGGCCTGGATCCGGCCGTGTTCTCCTCTCCGATGATCACCACCCTGACCGACGCCGTGGGTTTGATCATCTACTTCCGGTTTGCCCGCCTGCTGATGGGTTTGTAATGCAGGAGCAGGATAATATACAGGAGCCGCAGGGAAGGTAGATGCCTCATCCTATCCCTGCGGCCGGCTTTTCCTACCGCGGGCCTTTTAAAAGATATTTCTGATCGTCGGCACTTCGGTATCCTTGATTCTTTTGGCCATGCGCATGGCCACGGCCACCTCGATCAGAAGCTCTTCCCGGTTGCGCAGCTCGGCCAGCTTGATCACCCTGGTCAGGGATTCATCAAGATGATCCACCTGGCGGTGATCCATGATCGGGGTCCAGGAAGCATCCGTCCTGGCCCATATTTTTTTAAGCTGCCTTGATTCCCGGTGCGCCGCCGCCCAGTCCTCTTCTTCCACGGCCTGGTGAATCCGGTGCAGGCTCTCCTGCAGCTGATTGTACAAAACGGTGGTATAGATAAAAAGGACAACCGAGCCGGCAAGGACGACCAGGAACAGGATCACTGCGATCCATACTGTTTTCACCGGCTTTTTGGATCCTCCTTTCTCTGCACGTAGAGCTGCCCTTCCGTGTCCAGGCTGGCAAAAAGGACATCTTTAAAGTCTTCAATTCCCAGCTTCTTCATCTCGTTCTGCAGCCAGAGCAGGTCCAGCTTTGTTTTGCCCAGGTTTTCATGGTTGACATTACCGTCGACAATCAAGGGATGGGGCACACCCTCGTATCTGGTCTCGATCTGCAGATCGCGCGGCTGCAGCGGCCGGCACTGCGATTTGGGGATGATACTGAGATCGCCGTTCGTTTCAAAAATGGCGAACTCCACGTCGTTGATATTGTGATAGCCGCAGATGCGCAGCTGCTCGAGCAGGTCGTTGATGTTCAGGTGCATCTCGCGCAGCTCCGATTCAATGATCCTGCCGTTCTGGATGATGATGCTCGGCCGCCCGCAGACCACCGAGCGCACCTTCTCGCTTCTCTGGGCGGCATAGGAGGTCAGCACCTGGAAAACCAGCAGCAGGATGATCGGGATGATGCTGTTGAAGAGAGGGATGGCGATATCCTCCATGGGGATGGCCGCCAGCGCGGAGACCATGATCAAAACCGCCAGCTCGTAAGGCTGCAGCTGGCCGATCTGCCGTTTACCCATGATCCGCATCGAGACGATCACCAGACCAAACAGAATCAGTGTCCGGAACATGACCACGAACATCTTTCTTCGCTCCCTTAAATATTACGGAACAGGAATTGCATAACCTTCGTATCTATAGCATAAGAAAAAAGGGGCTCTTCATACACCGTGAAGAGATAATGCTTTTAATCGCGTAAACGAACAGCTGATATTTTCTCTAGGAAATAATTTCTTCAGTTCACATCCCATGAAAGGAAAAAACTTTCGGATCAAGAAGTAAACCGGGTATTGATTGATCTGAGGAGGTGTTGTCGATATGCTGAACTATGAAAGCGGAGGGGGGCAACCGGCGCCGCGGCAGGAATCTTTTGTACCAAGCGATGTTCCCAATCACCTGGTGTGGGCCATTCTCTCCACGATCTTCTGCTGCCAACCTTTCGGTATTGTGGCCATTGTTTATGCAGCCCAGGTCAACAGCCACATGGCAGCGGGCAACTTTGATGCGGCTGAACAGGCTTCATCCACGGCACAAAAATGGTGCCTGGCGGCGATGCTGACCGGCTTGGGAGTCGGTTTAATTTATTTATTGATTAGTTGTCTAGGAGGATCAGTTAACATGTAACGCTGAATCACAACCGTTTCACCCCATCTTTTCTTAAAAGTTCAAAGATAACTTTTTAATTTTACAAAGCAGGATAATATTTCTTGATCGAGAATTATATCGAAAATTGACGTTTAAAGGAGAAGCTATATGACTGAACGCGAATCAAAAATCTGCAGCGGCTGTGGAGAGGAAATTTCACCCCGCCATAACCTGGTAATCTGCAACGGCTGCGCCAAACCCTACCACATGCACTGCTGGGAGCAAGCCGGGCGCTGCCAGACCTACGGCTGTGAAGGGAAACCCGTTTATCACCCGGCCGCCGAGGCCGGGCAACCGGCGCCCCGGCAAGCTCCATCCGCCGCAAGGGATGTGCCGAACCACCTGGTGTGGGCCATTCTCGCCACCCTTTTCTGCTGCCTTCCTTTCGGTATCGTGGCCATTATTTATTCTTCGCAGGTCAGCAGCCACCTTGCTGCAGGCAACTACGAAGCAGCCCTTCAATCATCATCTACGGCGCGGAAATGGTGCCTGGCGGCGACAATTACCGGTGTGGTTCTCATCGTGGTATGTGTCTTGATGGGTCTGAGTCTGATACCATTTATTTTCGCACTTATGGGAGAGGGCGTTAACTATCAATGGTAATCTCTTTCCCGGGGAAAGGATCTTGTCACCGTTGAAACTGTTTACCATGCAGCCTCCGGTTACCGCCGGTCGTAACGAGAGGC
>CAZPET010000182.1:0-4301 GCA_964585625.1 uncultured Syntrophomonadaceae bacterium | reverse complement strand
TCTTCCGTGGGCGTGTTCGCTTCCTTGGTCCGCCAGACTTCGTAGCCGATATTGCCGATCATGGGCATGGCCAGCATCTTGTCACCCTGAAGGGCGCCGTTGCGGGCCCGCTCCATGATCGAGTAAGTATACTCGATCCCGTAACCGAGAGCGGCGATCGTCGGGTCGATGATGATCCGGTTGGCCATCGCGGTGCTCATCTCGGCAATGAGGATATTCAGCTGCTTGCAAATATTGATATCGATGGGGGATTGCGCAATAATATTGTGCTGGTTGGCCATGCAGGCGCTGGTAATGGCCTTGTAGTTGTCGAGCTCGGCAACACCAAGCAGCAGGTTTTCTCCGGCGGCCGCCTCGGCCACAACCGGGTAGACCAGGTTATCCTTCTCACCCTTGCCGCAGCCGATCACGATCAGGGGCACCCCCACCGCTTCAAGGACCTTTTTCACTGTGGCGGCGCAATCTTCGGGAGAGCTGTCCTTCAGATCGGGATCCGCGCTTTTCAGGCGGATCTGGACCAGGTCGGCGCCGTACTCATCAACGCACTTTTTCGCCCAGGCCGCCGTATCGGCAAAAACATCATCGTAGTATTTCCCGAAGCAGGGGTGCCAGTCTTCGGGGACCATGTCGAGAATCTCAAGAGCGACGACCGGACGATGCGGCATCTCGCCCTCGAAATGCAGGTAGGGCAGAGTCGATTCTCCGCCTACGGTAATGGTATGGCTGCGGCTTCCGCCCTGCTCTTTCGTTGACCCCAGGACGACCTCGCCTACTTTGCTTCTATACTTTTCCTTCTGGATTTCTACAGCCATCTTAACGCTCCTCTCTCATAGAATTCAGGAGTCAGATTACTTTACTTAAGCAAATGTTTCCTTGGCAAACTTGGCAATACCGGCGGCCTCCCGCGGCCCCACCAGTACATCCCAACCTGATTCTTCTTCCAGGGTCCCTTTCAGAACGGCAACATAGCCGGGGATGACGATTTTCTTGTGCTTGACCTTCCCTTCCAGATCGGCCTTTTTCATCGCCGCGGCGATAATTTCACCGCTGAATTTATTGTCGGCGTAAGCTGTCAGCACCGAGATCCCCCCGGTATCCACGGAGAGAATATAGCTGGGGATACGGGTATTTTCCACTTCGCCCTCGACGATGAAGTAGGTCAGGGAGAAGTTGGTGGTGCAGTAAACCGGGGAGTTCTCATCGACAGCGCCGACCTCGTACAGTTTCGGTTCCACGGCGATCGGCTTCTGCGGGTCCGTATAGAGGTTCTGGCGCCAGGAGAGAAGCGGCAGCAGGTGCTCTTTTTTCGACGCCTTCAGGACCACGATCGAGGCATACTTGCTTAGATAGACCCCCGCCTGGACCACCTCTTCGAGCGGATCTTCCTTGGTGGTAAAGGCGATCGTGGGGTAGCCGAAGGGGCGGAACCTCTTGCGAATAGCCGAGCGGCGGATCTGGGTCAGGTCGGCAATGACCTTGCTGGTATCGCGGGCCCCGCCGTCGAGAACCAGCTCTTTGTAGCCGAGCGCAACAATCTTCTCCACCAGCTCCGCGGTTTCATCCAGGTTCTTGCCGCGGACGGCCAGGGGGCAGCCCTTGGCTTTCGCCAGGTCGACCATCTTCTCGTAGTTGTCCGCCGTAGCGGCATAGAGCAGCGGCTTGCGGGCGGCGACAGCATCGAGCGCCCCCTCCAGCGCCGCGGGATCTTCGCAAAGCAGGATCATCGCCTTGGCGGTCTTTGCGGCGACCGCTTCCACCGCCGCCTTGAATTTGGCCCCGTCTCCGGAATCGCATTTAACCGCCACCACGTCGGTAACGTAGTGCAGCCCGACGCGATCGAATTCCAGCTCCTCAAAAGCAGCCGCCTCCGCCGCCGCGTCCCCGGTATCGCTGATCAGCACCGCCACACCGGTGGGGTGGAAGAAACGCTTGTCATGCCGGAACAGCTCCGTCTCGTCGCCGAGCTCAAGCAGGTGATCCCCTTCGCCGACCTTGACCAGCTTGATCGGCGGCGCGGCGGCGGACTCCAGAGCCGCCTTGCCTTCCTCGGTGACATAGGGACAGGCATCCAGCGAGGCCTTGCCGCTGGCCAGTGACATGGCGAAAGCGAGGCAGGTCGGCGCGCCGCACTCTTTACAATTGGTTTTCGGTAAGTGCTTGTAAATCTCCAATCCGGTTAAACCCATTTTCTCGTCTCCTTTCTAAGGGAATATCTAAAGAAGGTGCAAGCTCCGGCTTCATCGTCTCCTCCGCCGGAGCTCTTCTTCCACAAGCCTCCTACATCAGCGGATCCATCGTCAGGGCCGGGTGTCCCTTCTCTTCAAGGAAGGGGAGAACCTCTTCTGCGGTGGTGCCGACGGTTTCATCGGCGATCTTGTCGATAAAATCGGCTCCCAGGCCCTCTTCTTCGGCCCGGCGACGCAGTTCATCCCCGAGGAAGTCTTTCAGCTCCTTGGGAATCCAGACCAGGCGTCCCAGCCCCCCGTCAGCCCGGATAAACTTGCGGCTGAGCACGTAGGCGCGGCCGTGCCCCATGAAACCGGGTGTCTGGATCCCCCCGCCGACCGTGCCGGCGAGGGTGGAGAAAGTCATCCCGCAGGGGGTGTCGCCGCCGTACTCGCGGGTGGTGATCATCACGCCGTTGGCCTCGGGCATGATCGCCATGATGCACTCGAAGCAGCCGCACGAGGTCATCGGCCGGTCCATGAAGCTGTACATGGAGCACTCCTCGATGGAGCGGTTCGTATTCAAGTAGACATACTCGTTGACCGACTGCCAGATCCCCTTCTCTTCGTCGATCAGCCCCTCCTTGGCGATGGGGCGGCAGGGGCCGGTGGGATCGATCTCGAAAGTGGCCTTTGAATCGAGCCAGCTGACCGCGCCGCAGAGGCCAAGCCGCTCCGGGGTAACCACGCAGCAGTGGTTCGGGGCAAAGGACTGGCAGAGGATGCAGGAATAGAACACATCCACGGCCTCGTCGGTAAGCCCTTTCAGCCGCTCGTCGCGGGCGCCGTAAAATTCACGCGCCCGGGCCAGCTGCTCTTCAACCTGCGCTTTATCGGTATAGAGCGTCACCTGGACCCGGTCGACGATGGAGGGGAACTCATCTTTGAGCTTGGCGATAAGGAGATCCCCGAAGTGATGGATCTTGAAGCCCTTCGCCGCGGCATCCTTGCTGATGCGCATCCAGATCGTGTCGCGCTGGGCCATATGCCAGATCCCCTCGCCGTAGTTGACCAGGTAATGGATGCGGCGCTCGAGGACCCCTTCGAAGTCTTTCTGCATCTTCCGCCCGAAGATTTTACAGACGATACCGAGCGGCAGTGAACCGCCTTCTTCGACATCGTCGATCTCGGGCCCGACCACTTCGATCTTGCCGTCCTCGATCTCATCCTCGCCGACCATCTCCACCAGCTCGAAGGCGGGCGTGCGGCCGCCGCCGAATTCGATACGCATATCGCCTTTGCGGATAACCTCGCCCTCAAAGGCCGGCCCGACCGTGATGGGGACGGGGATATCGAGGATCTTCAGCTTGATGCCGCGGATCTCCATGGCCACCTGGATCAGGTCGTCATAGTTGGGATGGGAGACATACCAGTTGGGGATCTGCTCGTCTTCCGGCAGCTCGTGGTCGAGGATCACCGGGAAACCGAGGAATATCGCCGCAAACTGGGCCGCCACCTGGACCTCGTCGGATTCACCGAGCTGCAGCACGAAGGCGCGCACCCGGCGGCGCTGGTAATCGCGCGTATCCTGGCGCTGCCCGGGCGGAATCCCGCCGAAAGCCATGCCGGCGCGCAGGGCGTAGTTGACCGCGTGGATTACCTGGGTGAAGTTGCCGGTGGGGAAAGCGATAAAGTCGATCCCCAGCTTCAGGCCGGCTTCGATGGCCTGCTCGACCACCTCGTATGTTAAAAAGATCATGAAGCCCTTGCTCTGCAGATCCGTGACCAGTCCGGCCAGCGCTTCGGTGGATTTGGCCTTGCCCACGATGACCGCCTGGCCGGGGATGGTCCAGTCAACCAGCAGAATGCCGTAGCGGCGGACCACCGGGTCGCCGAGAAAGCCGGTCCAGGGCTCCACATGGGGTCTTTCACCGTTCAGGTAGCGCAGCGCCTCGATCACTTCGGCGGCATAAGCGGTCGCTTCACCGCAGAGGCGGGCATTATAAAATGTAAGCTCCTCCCGAACCTGGTTGCGCATCCGGTTCAGGATCGGCGGAAGTTCACCCAACTTGGTGACCGCTTCGCCGCTCAAAGCCCGGATCACCGGCAAATAGTAACCGGTATCGGGATAGGCTA
>CAZPET010000181.1:0-4304 GCA_964585625.1 uncultured Syntrophomonadaceae bacterium | reverse complement strand
GCCGCCCCGATCCCGATGAGCCGCTCCAGCTTGAAGCTGCGCCGGTGCACGATTTCCCAGACCTTGTAGGCAGGTTCATTTTCCCATTCGCGGAACATCCCTTCAATCAGGGCATGCAGGCGCGCCACAACCTGCTCCACGACAGCGGCGGCAAACTCTTGCGGGGCTATATCCAGAGATGCCGCGAGCTCCGCAATTTTAGACTCGCTGCGCGCCGCTTCGCCTATATTCAGATCTCCGGAGAAGTTGAAGGCATCGGTCACCGTCGCCGCCGGACCGCCGAAGCAGGCTGCCGGTCCCAGCCGCTCCGCGGCAATCTCGATCTGTCCTTCCGAGGCTTTCAGGACGCTGTCGCCGCCCAGGGCCAGCGATCGCAGGGCCAGGGCATGGATATGGGTAAAGCGGCCGTCGATGCAGGCTCCTTTGGAGGCATGCAGCGGTTCACCCTCGATCAGCAGGGCGATATCCGAGGTGGTCCCCCCGATATCGATCATTACCGCATTCTCTTTCCGGGGGCTGATCGCCACCGCTCCCATGGTGCTGGCGGCCGGCCCCGAGTAGGCCGTCTCCACCGGCCTCTGCCGCGATACCTCCAGCGGCATCGTCCCTCCGTCGGCTTTAAGAATCTCCACCGGGGCGGTGAGACCGCGCTGCTGCACCGCCTCCTCTACCCGGGAGGCAAATTCGTTCCACTGCGGAGCGGTCATCGCGCTGTAGTACGCGGTTACCGCACGGCGGGGAAAATTCAGGCGATCCGCCGTTTCACTGCCCAGGATCACCTCTGCTTCGGGATATCGGTTGCGGATGATCCGGGTGATCTCCTGCTCGACACTGCGGTTGCGGTGGGAAAACTTTGCGGCCACGGCAATGTGGCGGATCTCCTTCTTATGTATATCGTCAATCACGGTATTGATTTCAGTTTCGGAGATCTTCTCGGTGAGGTTGCCCCTGAAATCGATGTTTCCCTGCAGAAAATAGGTGTCCGGGGCAATCCTGTAAAAGCTGAAGGGGAGCCCCCTGCCGGGAATGAGAAGCAGCGCCGTTCTGGCCCCGCTTTGCGTCGCCAGCAGGTTCGTTACCAGGGTGGTGCTGATCACCAGGCGCCGGACGTCAGCCGGATCCCGCCCTTCCAGCAGTTCGTCCAGCACTTCCAGGATTGTTGCCGTCAGTCCGCAGCTGTTGCGCGGCTTCTTCACGCTCTTCTCCATGGCCCCGTTTTGAATCAGCACCCCGTCGGTAGAGGTGCCCCCCACGTCGATCCCGAAAAGCATTCGCAGACCACCTTCCGGAAAATGATCATGTTACTCTTTATTTTACCATATTTCGGCCTCCATGTAATTTTTGGATGAAACTGCTTGTATATTATAGAGTCGGAAATAGGGCGAAATGAAAGGCGAGATTCTTCGCTGCGCTCAGCATGACAGTAGAAAGGTCCGGGGTTAAAAAAGGATTCCGCGGAGCTGCTGCAGAATAAGTCAAGACCGGGAGAAGCCCCTTCAAGGCGAGAAGCCGGCGCATTTTATTGAAGATAAAATATAGTTAAAGAGACCATCACACCTATGATCAAGCAAGAGCTGCAGCAGGGGTTTAAAGACGCATTTCCGGTTGTCCTGGGATATTTCCCGTTGGGGTTTGCCTTTGGCGTGCTGGCCCAGAATTCGGGCCTCTCCGTTTTTCAGGCCGTCGCGATGTCGGCCCTCTGCCTGACCGGGGCCGGCCAGTTTATCGCCGTAGGGATGTTCAAGGCAGGCGGGTCCCTCATTGCCATCATCCTGACGGATCTCCTCGTCAATTTGCGCTATGCCCTCTTTGCCGCTTCAACGGTGCCCTATTTGAAAGAGAGGATCCCTCCCGCTGTCGCCTCCGTCTTATCTTTCGGCCTGACCGACGAGGTCTATGCCGTCTCCATGAACCGCTACCGGACTCACCCGGCCACGGCATCCTATTTAAGCGCCCTGGCCGTCTCCGCCCACCTGGCCTGGACCGGCAGCACCCTTGCCGGAGCGCTTCTCGGCAATTTTATTACCAACACCGACCGCCTGGGGATGAACTTTGCCCTGCCGGCCATGTATATCACGCTGCTGATCATGTTGATCCGGCGAAGGTCCGATCTGTATGCCGCCCTCGCCGCTTCTCTGATCGCTCTCCTGGTGGGTCACTTTATCCCCTCCACCATGACCAATAACTTCAATATCATAGCCGCAACCCTTACCGGCGCAACACTGGGGGTTATCCTTAATGAACGTTGCTGATATCTGGCTCATGATTCTCGGCGTGGCGCTGGTCAGCCTGGCGCCGCGGATCATTCCGGTGATCCTCTTTTCTCGCTGCAAAATGCCGCCCTGGCTCGAGAAGTGGCTCTCCTTCGTCGCTCCCGCCGTTCTCGGCGCCCTTACCGCCGTGAGTATTCTCGCTCCTGCCGGAATAATTGACCTTGGCCGGGACAACCTCTACATCTGGGCTTTTATCCCTACCCTCGCCGCAGGATTGATCTTAAAAAGTATCTTTCTCACCCTGCTCGTGGGAATTCTCTCCATGGCCGTTCTATTTCATTTTATGGGATGAGTACTCGTTCAGGGAAAAAGCCTCGCTTAGGATATCGCTCTGCAGTCGGGGAAAACCTGCCCGGGTCAGCGACGAGATGATGAGCATTTTCCCTGAAGCGGTAAAGCGCGCCTTTTGAGAGGAATTCTCAAGAAGGTCGGCTTTGCTGCCGGCCATCAAAAAAAGTTTTCCCTGCCGCCGGCAGTAATCGGCAAGGCGGCGCCCGACCTGTTCATCGAATTCAAGGCGGGCGGGATCGCTGCAGCTCAGATCGATCATCTGCAGGACCGCCTCGGCGCTGTGAATCGCCTGCAGGGTCAGCATGAGCCTGGATCGCTCGAATCGCGGCAGCGGATTTTTTTCTTTCAGAGATGCGGTATCAATCAGGGCAATGCGCCGGTAGGGCTGCTGCAGCAGGTGAACGGCAAAAGTGCGCACAACCCCGTTGCCGCGCCGCCCGTGATTCACCATCAGCTCCCGGGCGGCGGCCGGTGAAAGAGACCCTCTCCCCCGCCCCGCGCCGCCGGCCTCGGTATAGCTCAAACTGCGTACGCCCAGGTACTCGGCGAAATTGATGCAGAAGAGCGTCTTTCCAACCCTGGCGGCTCCCACAACGGCCATGCTCAGGTTCACTGCTCTTCCACCGCCAGGTCGGCATCCTCGATCGTGATCAGCTCTTCCCGGCTCAGCCGCTCCTGCCTGCTCAGGCGCAGCGCCTGCCGCCGGATCGATTTCTCGAGAAGGTTGCGCACCAGGCGGGCATTGCTGAAGTTCAGATCTGTTCTCCGCTCTCCCAGATAGCGCTGCAGCTTTTTTTTTGCCGCATCCGAGAAGCTGTAGTGGCGCTGCTGAGCCATCATTTCGGCAATCTCCAGAAGCTCGGACACGCTGTAATCGGGATAGGCAATCTGTATCGGAAAGCGGGAGCTCAGCCCCGGATTCAACTTCAAGAAAGAAGCCATCTCGCGGCGGTAACCCGCCAGGATGAGAATAAAATCGTTGCGGTAATCCTCCATCGCCTTGACCAGCACGTCGATTGCCTCTTTCCCGAAGTCTTTCTCGCCGCCGCGCCCCAGCGAATAAGCCTCGTCGACAAAGAGGAGACCGCCCATGGCTTTCTGGATCTGCTCCCGCGTTTTCTGGGCGGTATGGCCGATATATTCGCCTACCAGGTCGGCCCGCTCCACCTCGACCAGGTGACCCCGCGCCAGCACCCCCATCCCCCTGAACAGCCTGCCCAGGAGCCGGGCCACCGTGGTCTTGCCCGTTCCCGGGTTGCCGCTGAAGATCATATGTAAAACCAGCTGTTCGCACTTGAGATGGTGAGCGGCACGCTGCCGGCCGATCTCGATGTAGGCTTTGATCTCCTCCACAATCTGCTTCACCTCGTCAAGGCCGACAAGCTGGTTCAATTCCCAGAGAGCTGCCGCCGCAGCGGCTCTGTCATGATGGAATTCATCCTTTTTCGCGCTTACGGGCCGCTGTTCGCCCATCCGCTGCAGCGCCTCCAGCGTCCCCAGCTCGCCGCGCTCAATCTTCCGCCACAGCTGGTAGTCAACCGGCGCATACGGCTGCCTGGAAAGCAGATACATCTTCCCCGCTCCTTTCAGTGCACCGTACCAGTATACGCAGCTCAAAGACAAAATGAGAAAATAAAAGGGGCAAATAAAAAAGACACCCTAAATAAGTGTCTTTTTTATTGCTGATAAATTTTATTCTCCCCTGTTAATCTTCCACGCAGCTGTCGTCAGGCTGCTGCA
>CAZPET010000180.1:0-4323 GCA_964585625.1 uncultured Syntrophomonadaceae bacterium | reverse complement strand
CCCAGCGAGCCCATCAGGCTGCCGCCCAGGTTTACCCCCAGGGCCACGCAGAAGGTCAGCAGCAGGGTGACGATAAAGCGGTCCGAGTTCATCAGAGATCATCCTTTCAGCAAATTAATATGCCGGTGAGAGGAAATACTTGCCGGGAAGTAGAAATAAGGCATGAAGTCGGATCACTACTGGAGTGTGAAAATTGTCGAATCATAACTTTGTCCACCTGCACTGCCATACTGAATACAGCCTTCTGGACGGTGCGGCCCGCATCAAGGAGCTGGTCCGGCGGGCGGCAGATATGGAAATGCCCGCCGTGGCCATCACAGACCACGGAGCCATGTTCGGAGTGGTCGACTTTTACAGGGAGGCGCTCAAAGCCGGGATCAGGCCGCTGATCGGCTGCGAGGTTTACGTGGCTCCGCGCTCGCGCCTCCAAAAAGAACCGAAGCTCGATGACCATCAATATCACCTGGTTCTCCTGGCAGAAAACCAGGCCGGATACCGCAACCTGATGCGGATCGTCTCCGCCGGCTACCTGGAAGGATTTTATTACAAGCCGCGGGTAGATCATGAGCTGCTGGCGGAGAACGCCGCCGGCTTGATCGCTCTCAGCGGCTGCCTCGGCGGAGAGATTCCAACCCTGCTGGCGAAGGGCGAGGATAAAGCCGCCCGCGAACTGGCCGGCCGCTACCGGGAGATATTCGGCCCGGAGAACTTTTACCTGGAGCTGCAGGATAACCGCCTCCCTGAACAGGCGGGGGTAAATAAAGGTCTCTGCGGTATCGCCCGTGAGACCGGCAGCGGGCTGGTGGCCACCAACGACGTGCATTATCTATCCCGCGAGGATGCCGCGGTCCACGATGTCCTGCTCTGTATTCAGACCGGCAAGACGGTTCACGATACCGACCGCCTGAAATTCAAGACCGACGAGTTCTATTTCAAGAGCGCCCCGGAGATGGCGGCGCTGTTCAAAGACCATCCGGAGGCGCTGCAGAATACTCTGCGGATTGCGGAGCGCTGCCGGGTTGATTTTAAGTTTGATCAGCTCTTCCTGCCGGCTTACGAGGTGCCGGAAGGGAAAGAAGCCGCCGTCTACCTGGAAGAGCTTTGCCGCGAAGGTCTCCGAAAGCGCTATCCTGAAATAACCGCGCAGCTGGAGCAGCGGCTTTCCTACGAGCTGAAGATCATCAACCAGATGGGATATGCAAGCTACTTTCTGATCGTCTGGGATCTGATCCGCTACGCCCGCAGCACCGGCGTGCTGGTCGGCCCGGGGCGGGGTTCCGCCGCCGGCAGCCTGGTGGCCTACTGTCTCAAGATCACCGATATAGATCCTATCAGCAACGTACTTCTTTTTGAACGTTTTCTCAACCCGGAACGGATCTCCATGCCCGATATCGATATCGATTTCTCCGATGACAAGCGCGACCGGGTGTTAAATTATGTTGCCTCGAAATACGGCGCCGAGAGGGTGGCCCAGATCATCACATTCGGGACCATGGCCGCCCGGGGAGCGGTGCGCGATGTCGGCCGGGCGCTGGCTTTCCCCTACGGCGAGGTGGACCGTGTGGCCAAGATGATCCCCAACGAGATCGGCATGACCATCAACCGAGCCCTGGAGCAGAGCAAGGAACTGAAGGCGCTTTACCGGGAAGAGGAGCGCTACAGGCAGCTCCTCGATACCTCGATGGCGGTGGAGGGGCTGCCCCGTCATGCCTCCATCCATGCCGCCGGGGTGGTTATTGCCCGTGAACCGCTGGTCAAACATGTCCCCCTGCTGAAGACAAATGATCAGACCGTGGTGACCCAGTTTCCCATGGGGACGCTGGAGCAGCTCGGCCTCCTGAAGATGGACTTTCTGGGCCTGAAGACATTGACCATCATTGAAGAGTCGCTGGCCCATGTGCGCCGCCGCCACGGGCGCGAGATCGTTCTGGATGAGATCCCGCTCGACGATGCCGCCACCTACCGGCTGCTATCGCAGGGCGAGACCACCGGTATCTTTCAGCTTGAAAGCTCCGGGATGCGCAATGTCCTTCGCGAATTGGTCCCCAACAAGTTCGCCGACATCGTCGCCGTGGTCGCCCTTTACCGGCCCGGGCCGATGGAGCAGATCCCGGTCTTTACCAACAGCAAGCACGGGCGGGAGCCGATCCATTACCCGCACCCGGTCCTGGAACCGATTTTAAAAGAGACCTACGGCGTGATCGTCTACCAGGAGCAGATCATGGAGATCGCCGCCACCATGGCCGGTTTTTCTCTGGGTCAGGCCGATCTGCTGCGCCGGGCCATCGGCAAGAAGAAGAAGGAGATTCTCGATCAGCAGCAGGATCTGTTCATCCAGGGCTGCCTGAAAAACGGTTACTCTCAAAGCCTGGCCCGGGAGATCTACGATCTGATATTGAAGTTTGCCTCCTACGGTTTTAACAAGTCCCATGCCGCCGCATACGCCCTGATTGCCTACCAGACCGCTTACCTGAAGGCCAACTACCCTGTTGAATTCATGGCGGCGCTGATGACCGGTTACTGCAGTAACAGCGATAAAGTGGCTCTCTATATCGACGATTGCCGGCGTCAGGATATCGAAGTGCTGCCTCCCGACATCAATGAAAGCGAGATCAATTTCACCGTGGTCGATGAGAAGCACATCCGCTTCGGCCTGGCCGCGGTTAAGAATGTGGGCACGGGAGCGATCGAGTCCATCCTCGCTGCCCGCCGTGACAAGCCCTTTTTTTCGCTGCGCGACTTCTCGGCGCGGGTTGACGGGCGTCTCTGCAACCGCAAGGCCGTGGAAAGCTTGATCAAGTGCGGCGCCTTCGACAGGCTGGGGGGGCACCGGGCCCAGTACCTGGCCTGCCTGGAAGAGAGCATCGCCGGAGGCCAGGTAATACAGCGGGAGCGGCAAAACGGGCAGATGACCATGTTTGCGCTGATGGACCGCGAGAGCAAGGAAGAGCTGATCCGGGACCGGCTCCCCGACATTGAGGAATTCTCGGAGAAAGAGAGGTTGGCCCTGGAGAAGGAGATGCTCGGCCTCTATATTTCCGGCCATCCGCTGGAGCAGTACCGCCCCCTCCTGGAGCGGATGACCCAGCTGACACCCTGTGCCGAGCTGAGAGAGGCCAGGGACAGGAGCGCGGTCAGCGTGGGGGGGATTGTCACCTCGGTCCGCTCGATCTACACCAAAAAAGGGAAGCCGATGGCCTTTGTCAAGCTGGAAGACCTCAGCGGCAGCGTGGAGATCATCGTCTTCAGCGATCTCTACGAGCGGCGCGGCGAGATTTTCCAGGAAGACAGTCCCCTGCTGGTGAAGGGGAAGGTGGACTTGAAAGAAGAGGAAGAGGCGAAGATCATCGCCGAATCTGCGGTGCTCCTGCCGCGCGCGACCAGGCAGCTTTTCATCAAAATTGCGGCCGGTCTTGACCGGACAGCCCTGGCGAAGCTGCGGAAGATGCTGCGTTCAGCAAAGGGCGAACTGCCGGTTTATCTTTACTTTGAAAGAGAGAAGAAGATGATCATGCTCGATGAAAACCACCGGGCCTCGGAGGAGCCGGCTTTTCTGGAGCAGCTTGAACAGCTGCTGGGCTCCGGCTCCGTCCGGCTGGAAGAGTTGAAACCGGGACTGTGGAACACTCTATCAAAGAGGTGATCAGCCATGCAGAAGATTGCAGTTCTTACCAGCGGCGGAGATGCTCCGGGGATGAATGCGGTCATCAGGGCGGTGGTGCGCACCGGAATCTATCACCGGATGGAGGTATACGGCGTCGAGAGAGGCTTCAACGGACTGAGCAGCGGCAGCCAAATGAAGAGCTTCTCCCTCGGTTCCGTGGCCGGGATCATCCATCGCGGGGGGACGATCCTGCACACCGCACGCGCCCCCGAATTCAAAGATAAAGCGCTTCAGGAGCAAACTGCGCGTCACCTGGGGGAAGCCGGGATCGAGGGCGTGGTGGTCATCGGCGGGGGCGGTTCATTCCGCGGCGCGCAGGCGCTCCAGGATCTCGGGGTGAAGACCGTGGGGGTCCCCGCCACGATCGACAACGATATTCCCGGCACCGACAGCGCGATCGGCTTTGATACGGCGGTCAATACGATTCTCGATGCGATCAACCGGCTTCGCGATACCGCCACTTCGCACGAGCGCATCTTCATTGTCGAAGTGATGGGCCGGGAGAGCGGCTTTATCGCCCTGGCGGCGGGGATCGCCGGCGGAGCCGAGGCCATCGTCATCCCTGAAATCAAGCCCGACCTGGAGCAGCTCTGCCGGCGTCTTCTCGAGGGGATCGCCCGCAAAAAAACACACAGCCTGATCCTCGTCGCAGAGGGCGC
>CAZPET010000179.1:0-4355 GCA_964585625.1 uncultured Syntrophomonadaceae bacterium | reverse complement strand
ATGGATTTAGCGATAAAAAAAGGTACAAATCTTTACCATTTGTACCCGATGTAAAGAAATCAAGCCTGGGTAAGCTTGAACAGCAGTTCTCCGGAATAAAAAAAGAGACAGCTTACGGCTGCCTCATCAGGGAGAAAAAAATTATAAGTTCCTGACCGGCAGCCTGGCGATCCTTTGCAGGACCCATAGCTTTGCGTCACTGCCTTACGGCAGCTTTGCCCTGAAACGGTTGAGATTTTGCAACTTTATTATACACTGCGGGTAAATTTATTACAAGCTTTAACAAGCCTTTTACCGAACGAATAAAAATAAAAATAAACCACCGCAATTAAACCGCCGCTACTGCGGATAAACCGGCAGTTCATCGACCAGCTCCGCGTTAAAGCGCAGTATGATAATAGCATCTACGATATTGATCTTGCCGTTATAATGGGCATCCGCCCGTTCTTCCTGGTCTGGACGTAGCTGCTCCAGGCCGACAATGGAGCGCAGCACCATGATGGCATCAGCGACATTGACATCATCGTCACCGTTGACATCCCCGTAGATGTAGTCCGGCCATACAATTGCGTAGTTGCCATTTTCATCTGGGGCACTGTTCACCTGGATGCTGCCCCGGATATTTAAAACAGGCCTGAGATGCATGCTTTCATGGGCAGCGGTAGCCCCATCGTGTTTGCCGGTATAGTGAACAGTCATTACATTTTTTTTGTTTTCACTAAACGGTGAGCGGGTCCAGTAATAAGATACCTGCATGTCGTCCTGAACGGCTCTCCTGTCAGCCGCATCGTCCCCGGCAAAATATTCTAGAACACTACCGATCTCGCAGGTATATCCCCCATAATTGGTGACCCCCAATTCATCAAGCGAGGGCAGAAACACTAAGTCAGACGTATCATAGGGGATCCATTCCAAACCCCACGTCACCGGGAAGGGATTAAACCTGGTGGCATTGCATACTGTAGTTTTGCAAATAGCCCTTCGAAATTGACCGGAGAAAGCGCTGAAGAACCCATCCGCATCCGTTGGACAACCGTAGTCCAGGCTGTTCAAAAAAGGCCTGGCTCCAAAATCGGAAGGGGTTATACCGCTATTCTCCCAGTGGTTATGGTGGTTTTGCTCAGAACCGTCGAAGGCGAGGCTGGCGATGCATTCTTCGGTCATCAGCGTTACCGAACCCCGCGGATAACCGGGATGATCTTTGGCCACGACAATCCAGACCACTTCTTTGACCTCACCATTACCGGAATAATTATCTCCGGTTCTGAATTCCCACTTCCATGATCCATCTACTACGCGGTCCCCGATCCCCAGCTCTGAAAGCAGCATTGTCGGATCTTCCTGGGCGTTGACAAGGGAAGCGCCGCTGAATATGATCGCCACAGATATTAGCACGGCCAAACAAAACCATAATGGGGCTCTTTTACCAATTGCTTGCATCCTGGCACGCTCCTTCATGAAATGATCGCCAATCCGGCCGCACAGCGCCTCCGGCGTTACATATTTCTACATTTTCCCTCATTTTCCTGCCCGATTGGCAATAAGTCATATCAGAAGCGTAAAAAGGTGCGTCTCGCGCCTCCTGGCGAAAAAGCCGTAATCAATAATTCCCCCGGCGGCAATGCTATTCGCTGCCGCCCGGATAGTACTCGACCAGCTCCGAAATAGTGCCGGCGCTCTCGTCGACATATTTCACCAGCGGGCAGGGCGGCTCCACCCCGACCCAGGCCCACTGGCCAAGCTTCATTAATTCGACGACATAACAATCATACATCCCCGCCGGAACGGTGACCTCTTCACGCCGGACCACCTCGAAATTGATAGTTGCGGTCTGCGCCGTCGCGGGAACGAAGAGCCTGACCTTACCTTTCCAGCCTGCTTCGAGCGGCAGGGTGCGCACCAGGAGCGTCAATTGTTCGTTGTCAAAATAAGGCGGTTCCGGCAGGGGCGCAGTTGTTATCTCTTCCTTTTGGCCATTCTTCTTACTCATCTTGATTTCTTCTTCCCCATAGAGCACCTCCAGGGCGCTCTTTTTGCCTTCAGCAGTGGTAAAAGTTATCTCACTGCGCCTGGGAAGCAATGTTTCCGGATCCAGGTAAATCCGCCGCATCAGCGGCGCATCGGTAAACTGGTATTCCGAGGTAAAAAGAAGAAGAGACCCGTCTACTTCTACCCTGCTCTCATCATAGAAAAGAAGTTCTCCGTCCCTGCTTACCTCCATCACAGTGATCTCACCGGTCTGCCAGGGGATACGCAGCTCCGGCGGCTCAACGCTGCAACTGCAAAGAAGAAGTAATACCGTCAGCAATGCCATCAGGCCATGACTTATTTTTATCCTTTTTTCTTTAATCACGGCTTCACCCTCTTGCTTAAATTTTAACACTCTCGCCCCAGAAACAACTTCAAGAGCCGCGGGCCGGGACGGCACGGTGAATTACTCCTATGGATCGGGCGAAACCCCGGGAATCAGGGCGTGTAAATCAGGGGAACCGCTTAAAGTTAGAAAAGCTTGGGCGACGCCTTCCTCCTGCCAGGCAATACCGGGACGCTCGCCGGCTGTGAATTCAAGGATGCTATTTTGAGACCTGTTAATTGTAACCTCATCCAGGATTTCAATTTCGATCTCGAGCTGCCGGCTGAGTTCGGCGATAAAGTCCCGCAAGTCTGTTGAAGGGGAGGAGGCGCAGATCCAGAGCAGACTCTCTTTCCCTTTGCGGTAGACGGCGGCCGGATAATGATCTCCTGTCAGAAAGAGCCCGCCGTCCCCTGCCTTTTCAAGGATAAAACCGCCCCCCAGCTTGAGCGGCTGCAACAATGCTTCCGCATCCGATGGTATTTCCGCAGCTTCACTTTCTTCTCTTGAATCCAACTGTGTGATCTCGCCTGTTAACAGGTCCGGCGGAGTCAGCAAACCAAAGCGGCTGAGAGCCAATCCGCCGCCGACAAAAAGAAGAAGGAGCGCGGCTGCGGCAGCCAGGCGGCGTGTAAGCGGAGCAGCAGATTCTTTCTTCTCTTGAGCCAGGCCGGCCCGGATGCGCGCCCAGACCGGCTCCGATGGAGAGGGCGACGCACTTTCCAACTCGCGCCGGAGCGCCTCCCGGATGATCTTTTCATGGTTGTGGCCGTTTTTTCCAGGATGCATTAATCTTCACCGCCTCCCTCATCTATTCGACAAATGAGATCCTCTTTGGGTTCCAGGACCCGTGATAATCTGGTCCTGGCGCGGAATAGACGCGACTTGACCGTGCCGGGACTGATCTTTAAAAACCGCGCAATTTCGGCCAGCTTCAGATCGTAAAAATACTGCATGATCACTACCTGGTACTGTTCGGGGGGCAGGGTGCGAAGCGCCTCGCGGACCCGGGCAATCTCCGCCTCTCGGATGACCTGCTCTTCGGTGCTGCAGAATGCGCTTTCGACGGAGCCGGCCGGCGGTTCAACGGGGTTGCCGGTAAAATAAAGGCGCTTCTCCCTCTTCAGATAGTTGCGTGCCAGGTTGGTCGCAATCGCCGCCAACCAGGGCCCAAACTTTTCCTTATCCCGCAACTTGGGTAAATTTAGAAAAGCCTTGATAAAAGCGTCCTGGGTAATATCCTCGGCGCTCTCCCGGTGGCGCAAAATGGCGTAAACCACGGCATAGGTACGCCTGTAAAATATCTCGAAAAGCTCCCGGCGCGAAGCGTCGTCATTCTGCCCCGCCAGCTGCGCCACGCGTTCCCGTTCCAAGGCAGTCCTCCTAACAAAACTAAAAACTTTGGCTGCGGGTTACTGCCTAGGTATTCGCGCCAAACCTCTCTTTTCCTCTTGAGCCGGTTGTGAGAAACCTTGTCGATTTATTTTGCCTGATGGATCGACAATGTGGTATGATCCCAAAGCAAGCAACGCTATATAACAGGGGATGAGCCTTAATGCGCAAAATTTATCTTGTCGGTTTGGTTCTGCTACTGATCGCCGCATTTGTTGGAGGCATCTACGCAGGAACATATTTTAATGATGAACAGGACAACAGCAGCAATGATCCTCCCGATGATCAGGAACCCGAGCCTCCGGCTCCCGATATCCGGACCGCTACCATCGTCTCTGCCGGGACGACCTATCCCCACAAGCCGCAGCTTCAACAGGCTCATCTGGGCGGGAGCAAATATGATTTTACCCCCAGCTTCGAAATTATCGCTCCCCTGATCCGGGAGGCGGACCTGGCCATCGCCACCCTGGAAGCAGCCCAGGCCGGCGTTGAAGAAGGCATCACCAGCTTCCCCATGTTTAATTCACCCATTGAGCTTTCCGAGGCCTTGAAAGGGGCCGGCTTTGATATTTTCAACACGGCCAACAATCACATCATGGACCGCGGTTAC
>CAZPET010000178.1:0-4471 GCA_964585625.1 uncultured Syntrophomonadaceae bacterium | reverse complement strand
GATCGGCGCCGTGCCAGGCGGCCATGCGCATGCGCCTGATATCGTCTTCAAACCTGCCCGAAGCGATCTCGGTGGTGATCACGTAGTCTGGCTGGGGGTCTATCCCGCCGAAGTACTTTGCCGCCGGCAGGGGTATAGCCCGTTCCAGTGACTCTGCCGTCTCGCTGTAAGTAAAGGGGCCTGCCTGCTGCCCCGGCTCCCGCTTCCGCCAGGTCCAGCCGGAACGGCGCGGCCGGTAACCGGCCAGGTCCTTCAGTATTTCCTGTACATCTATCTTCTGCCCGGGATCGAGCCGGTAGTTCTTTCCGCTGTAACGACACTTTCGGCAGCCGTTCATCAGCTTTCACCTCCAAAAATTTCAGCAAGTTCATCCCAGCCTGTTCCGGCGGCAAGTTCCCGCCCGGCCGAGAGGTAGTCCTGATTCTTGATTTCGGCATATTTAAGCAGAACCCGGCCGACGCCTTTGCCGAGCAAGCCTCTCTTTTCGGCGGATGAGACGATCGCCTGGGCTTCGAGACTGGAGAAGCCCATCCTCAATACTACCGAGCGCTCGATCGAAGGCGAAGTATGGGTGGAGGCCATTTCGGAAAGAGGTTCGACGATCTCTTTGGCAAGTTCCCAGAACCTCTCCTTGAGCTGTTCATCGGATAGTCCGGCCAGCTGTTTGCGCCTGCTTTCAAAATCAGATGTCCGCTGCATTGATCCTGACCCCTCCTATGTCTTTTAATATTGCGGCTACAAAAGCCTTCGTTTCCCTGGTCTCTGCTGCCAGGAACTGCAATTCCTGTCCGGTGATCTCTTCAACCCGGTTTTTCTCCACCGCATTTCGAATATAAGACCGGCGCATCCTTTCCAGATCCATCTCCACTATATTTAGCTGCGCGAAATGCTCCGGGATGACGATCGCCTTCCCGGGAAGGTTCTCCCGCGGGTCTCCCCGCTTCACCACGATCCCGTTGTTTCTGGCAAAATCCAGCTGGGCCTGGGGATGCTTGCCCGCCCCGGTATACTCGGTCTCCTGAACAACAACAATCTCGTCTTCGGGAAGCTCCCGGGCGAGCGGGATGGCTGCGGCCAGGGAGGTGTTCCCGGCGGGCCCTCTTTCCAGGCCCTCCACCTGGGCCAGCGCCTCGGTCACGTAGAAAACCTCGCCCTGGGTCACGGTAACATACCTGTCCAGGTAGCGCAGCGGCCGGGCCGCATTTTTCGGCACATCGGTCCGGTCGGGCCAGGTGGCAAAGGGGACTCCGAACCCGGTATGACCGGTGGTAAATGACTTCCTGTTGAAGTCGGTGTCGGAGGCCATGTGCAGGCCGGAAAGGTCGACGCTGGCCCCGATGATCCGGGAATCCCCGGCTCCCGCCTGGAGGGCCCCCCGCGCGGTCCCGGTGACATTCCCGCCCCCGGCATGGGTGACCACGATATAGGCCGGGTCTTTACCGTATCTCTCCCGGACCTGCTGCACCAGCTCGTAGCCGAGGGTCTCCACTCCCGAGATGCCGAAGGGGCTGTACAAAGAGGCATTAAATAACCCTGTCTCTTCAAGTAAGATCAGGGCTAAATAGAACAGTTCAGGGCCTACGGTCAATCGGACCACTTCGGCGCCGTAGGCTTCGCACTTTCGCGATTTTTCAATAATCTCGGGCTGCCCGACCTGCCGGGAGTCAAATACCTCCTGGACGATGATGCAGCGCAGATTTCGCATGGCCGCCTGGGAGGCCACCGCGGCGCCGTAATTTCCGCTGGTGGCGGCAAGCACGCCCGGATAGCCGAGCTTCGCGGCGTGATAGACCGAAACGCCGGCCCTTCTGTCCTTGAAACTCCCGGAGGGATTGGCCGCTTCGTCCTTGACCAGGATTCTCGCGCCGTAACCTTTCGGCGAGGTCTGCCGCACCAGCCGGGTAATATTCTTCAACTCCAGAAGAGGAGTATTGCCGACGCCGGTTTCGCTCTGGATCTGCTTTACTTCCTCCAGCGAATAGCCGGCCTTCTGCATCATCCCCTCGTAATCAAAGGCAATCTGCGTCTGGATAAATTCATCGTATTCGATCCCCAGGGCCCGCTTCATGATTTCACCGCGGCGCTCCATAACTGCTTTATATGAAAGATCGCGTGACATCACCGGCCCCCCTCCTTCAACATGGCGCGCAGCTCCGGGCCGATACCGGAGAGCTCCGGCACCGCAGGCCCGAATGTGTGCTCATAACCGGGGTTGATCCGGGTAAGCGTGCCTTTGACCGTGCGGTTGGCCGGAGTCCTGATCTTTATTTCCTGACCGATCTCCTTTGAGCTGAGGGCCCAACCGTTGAGCCGGCATTCCAGGGGAACTTTGCGGGTTTCGGGGGGAAGATCCCCGGGGCGTGATGCGGGGTCCAGAACAAGGTAATGAATCTCTACCCAGGCACCCTGCTGGCATTTTTTAGCCATGATGATCACCTCACAGGCTGTAGTATGGCTCGGAACTGTGGGTAGGGACTTTTAAATTATCTCTCTAATTATTGTTTATTGATTAATCCGGGCAGGCCCCGTGGTACGGGCAGATCCGCCATCGTCACCAGCCCGCGGGGGCCATTTATTACCAGGGGAATCATATTTACGGCGATGGCCATGGTGCCGACGCCTCCGGGAATCTCCGGTTCAATGGCCAGCTCGAGCGGCGGGTCTCCGTTGATCGAGATATAGTCTCCCGTCCTGACATTCTCCGCTTCCGGGCAGACCTGCTGGGGATGCTCCAGAAAGATAACCTCTTTACCGCCGGCATAGGCCCTGGCGGTGTGGCGGCATCCGGCCACATCTCCCGGAGCCACTTTCACATATTTTGTTTTCCGCTCAACTTTAGATATGATCGGCTCCCTCTCTTCAACAACATCTTCAATCTCCCAGCCGAGGGCCCGGCCGATCAACATTGCCGACTGCCTGAACCCGACATGCCCCACTATTTCGCCGGAAGCCAGCCCTGCAGCAAACTTCTCGGGAGTAACGCCGACACCCTGTGTCTGCATCACTGTCGGGCCGAAGGGAGCAAGATTGTTCACCCTTTTGCCGTGAATGTGTCGCACCTCCCGGCAGATGCCTGTAAGGGCGATGATCAGGGTGTCGAGAACAAAACCGGGATTGATCCCGGTCCCCAGAACTGTATTTCCCTGTTTGCGGGCGATGCGGTCAATCTCAGTGGAGAGCTCCTCCGAGGCCGCCCAGGGGTAAGCCATCTCTTCAGCAATGGTGATCACATCGGCATTCTTCCCAAGAGCGTATTTTATGTGCGGGAATACATCCTTGACAAAAGAAGCGGTTACTACCAGCGCCAGATCGGGCTTGAAGCTGAAAGCTTCATCGGGATCGGCGGTTACCTTTATCCCCAGGGGAGCAGAGCCGATAACCTCTCCGACGTCCCGGCCAACCTTCTCCGGATGTTGATCTATTGCCGCAACCAGGCGAACATTTTCCTTTGCCAACAACATCTCTGCCATCCCGCTGCCCATGGCGCCGAGGCCCCAGAGCAGCACCTTAACCTCTGACATGACCCAACCCCTTTCTTAAAATAGATAAACTTCTGCTATATGATTAATTCTTGAACAAGTAGATAATTCCTTCCTCTGGATCAGTGAAACAGAGGCGCCGTTGAACGCTCCGCGCCACCGTTGCCAGGCTTACCCCGACAGATTATAATGACGGTAATGCAGAACAGTCAACTTTCCGCAACTATCTTCAATATTCAGCCAATGTCCACGGAAGACGGCCCGGGTATTCGCAGCACCGTCTTCATGAAGGGCTGCCCGCTGAAGTGCCTCTGGTGCCAGAACCCGGAAGGGCTCTCCATGCAGGCGGAGCTGATCCACGAACCGCTGCGCTGTATCGGCTGCGGTACCTGCCTGCAGAACTGCCCCCAGGGAGCTTTGCTCAAGGGTGAGCGGGGCCTGATATTCGACAGTTCATGCCGCCGCTGCCTGCGCTGTGCAGATAACTGCCCGGCCCGGGCCATCCGGGTCTTCGGGGAGCAGGTGGAGCTATATGAGCTTCTGGAGAGATTAATCCGCGATAAGCCTTATTACGATCATTCCGGCGGCGGGGTCACCTTTTCAGGCGGGGAATGCCTGCTGCAGCACCGGTTCCTGCTGTCCGCCATACCGGCGCTCAAATCAGAGGGCATTCATGTCTGCATCGATACCGCCGGCTGCGTCAGACCGGGGATATTCCAGGCCGTAGCCCGGGAAGCGGACCTGGTTCTCTATGATCTAAAAATCATCGACGACCGCAAGCACATGCTTTTCACCGGCAGTTCCAACAAGCAGATCCTTAAGAACGCGGCCTGGCTTGGTACCGCCCAAATCCCCGCCTGGATCCGGGTGCCGGTGATACCAGGCTACACTGCCGGCGAGGAAGATATCACTGCCATAGCGCACTTTATCAGGGATCATATCGGGCCGGTCGAGCGGATCGACCTGCTCGGCTACAACGATCTCTGCGCAGC
>CAZPET010000177.1:0-4475 GCA_964585625.1 uncultured Syntrophomonadaceae bacterium | reverse complement strand
ACAATATTATTGTTTTCACATACAACCTGCGAAGAAAGAACTCCTTTAACCTGAGTGCAGTTTACCCTGGGGGAGATGGAAACCCTGGTGCAAGACTTCGTCCTGGCGCCGTCCCCCGTGATCACCGGCGATCTCGATGGCAACGGGCTGGTCAACGTGGTTGACGCCGTCCTGCTTCTGCGTCATGCCGCCTTGCTGCTCTCACTTACCCCTGCCCAGCTCCTGGCTGCTGATGCCGACGGTGACTGCTGCGTTGATGTCGCAGACGCGATAGTTATTTTGCGCTATATTGCCGATCTCGTGGAAGAGCTACCAAGCCTATCCTAAATCTACCCGCGCAAAAACATGCCACCGGCAAAGACATATTTACGGCAAGCCTTCTTTCGGGGAAGAAGGCTTGCCAATTTTTACATACAGGTGAAACGGCAGGACATTTTGGAGAAGATATTGAATTAATCCCAGTAAAATGCTGCCGGGCTGCCAATTAGCCAAAAAGGCTGGAATAAATATAAGAGACTTCCGGCAACAGGCCGCTAGAGAAGCAGCGGGTAGATTCGCTGTATTGCAGGGAGAAACCAGAAATGTTTAAAACACCTCTTTCTGAAAGGCGTTATCCTTCGCTGATCCTGGCCTGCCTGTCTATTTTTCTCCTGCAGGTGTGTTTTTTCTCTTTCATCCGGCAGCCGCTTCTTCACGCCCAGTTAGATCTGGAAACATCTGTTGACGATGCGCCGGCAGAGGGCTTCACCATTACCTCTTTCACGATCAACGGCAGCTCCCCGGTAACCGATATCCATGAAGTCAATCTTCGCCTGGAAGTGGATGGCGAAATTGCCTCGCTGCAGGTGCGTTATGCCAATGAGGGAGAAGATTGGGGCGAGTGGGAACCTTACTCCCCGGTGCGTTCCTGGCTGCTGCCCGCGGGCGATGGCCCCCGCACGGTTCACGCGCAGCTCCGCGACGCCGCCGGAAATATCGCCCCCGCCGACGCCTATATTTACATATACCTGCCGGTGAAAAGCATAACCCTGGATCAGGCGGAGCTGCGCCTGAGGGCGGGCGGCGAACCCGCCAGGCTGCAGGCCCTTGTTTTGCCCGCCGACGCCACATCACCGCAGGTTTACTGGCGCTCCAGTGATGAAAGCGTCGCCGTCGTTGAAGACGGCCTGGTGACACCTGCCGGCGCCGGCGAAGCGATCATCACCGCCGCAGCCGGAGCATGCAGCGCCTCCTGCCTGGTGACGGTCAAACCGGCAATCTCCATCTCCAGACCGGCAGCGCCGGCGGAAGCGGAGATCTCTTATGGAGACATCAACGGCGACGGCAAGGTCAACGTGGTCGACGCGGTCATGGTATTGCGGTCCGCCGCGGACCTGCTGGAGCTTGACGAGTCCCTGAGAGCGGCCGCCGATGTTTACCGGGACGGCCGCATCGATACCAAAGACGCCGTAGTCATCCTGCGCTTTATCACCGGCCAGGCAGGTACCCTGCCCGTGGAACCGGATGAAGAGCCCGCCTGGCCCGATCCCGTTGCCGCGCCGCCCTTGCCCTCCTACCTGCCGCCCACGCAAATAATGCTCGATGCCGTCTATCGCGTCAGCGCTATCGGTACAGTGCTGGGCGACGGCCTGAGAGTGCGCTCCGGGCCGGGCACGACCTACAATATTCTGGGACAGATCGACACGGGTACACGTGTTACCGTATACGAGAAGGTCAGGGGCAGTGACCCCGGCTATCCCGATTGGTACCGCATAATCTATAATAACAAAGACGGCTACATTGCCGCCGAATTTGTCTCCGTTGAGGCAACCCTTTACGGACTTGATTACTGGAATAACAGGGCCTACATCTGCACCGCCCCCGCTGAACTTATGTCCGGCGATTACAAGATTGATGCCGGCTTTGCTTTTTACCGCCTGGAGGGATCCAACCGGGTGCCCACGGGGATCACCTTCAACTTTCTGGAGCGCACCCCCTACGCTCTCCTTTACCTGGAGCGTCCCGCCGGGGGAGCGATCACGGCGGACTACCTGGCCCTGCGTGCGTCCCAGATCCGTCCCGACTCCCCTTTCAACCGGCTGGGCGACGCCTTTATCCGGGCCCAGGAAACGTGGGGCGTCAACGCCCTCTACCTGATGGCCCACGCCGCCCTGGAAAGCTACTGGGGCATATCCTCTATCGCCAGGGACAAAAACAACATCTACGGTTTCATGGCTTACGACAACGATCCTTACGGCAGCGCCGCCGTATTCCGGAGCATGGCCGACTGCATCATGCACTGCAGCGGCTATATCCGCCGCGAGTACCACAACTACGGCGGCAGGTGGTTCAACGGGGCCAACCTGGTCGGGATGAATGTTTTTTATGCAAGCGATTCCATGTGGGCCTTCAAGATTGCCAATACCATGGAGAGCATCCTTCCCTACAGCAAATACGAACATGTGCAAAAGTGCTATCAGCGCGGGCAAACCACCGAAGATTTGAACCTGCGCGCAGCGCCGGACCTCGGCGCCGCACGCATTACCGTGATTCCTGCCGGCGCCAGCCTTTCCCTGCGCGGCATGACCCTGACGGGTGAATACCACTGGCATAACCTTCTTTACGCGGAGCATGCGGGATGGAGCAGCGGCCGCTGGATCAATCTCGTTGACTCCCCCCGCGCCGCCGTTTATTTCTTCGATTGGTACAAGGCCGGCGGCGAAGGGATCCGGCTGGAAGTGCGCAGCGGCCCGGGCAGCGACACCGCCCTCGTGGACAGCCTGCCCTTCGGGACTGTTTTTCACATAAAGGAGATAACCACGGCCTACGATGCCGGTGCGGGAAGGTGGTACAGCTGGTACCGTATCAGTTATCCGGGCAGCGCCGAACAGTCCTGGGTGCGGGGCGATTGCGTGGTTACCGATTGGTAGGGAAATTGTTGGAGAACTTTTAGACTTTCTCCCATGTAAGGCAGGATTCTCTGATCTTTTATCAAATTCAAATAAATAAGGTTGATTGCAGCGAGGCTCTTGAACAGATGTAAAAACTCCCTATTTGTTGGCGAAATTATAGATTTATTTCCATGCAAGGCAGGATTCCCTGATCTTTTGTCAAACTATAGTGAATATAGTGCTAACAGTCTCGATTTCTCAGGAATAGAGGTTAGTATTCTGTTTACTAAGATAAAAGCAGATGCTGGCAATAAGCTTAGGCAGGTGTAATTCATTAGATGAAACTCCTACTGAAAAAAGCAGTTGTTGCCACCGCCATTTTGCTCTGTACTGCCTGGGGCGCGGCTGCGGCGGCCGAAACAGTCCCCGCCCTGGGCGTGAGCAACGCCGCGGGTAAAGCCGGAGACACGGTGGAGGTGGTTGTTAATATCCAGGGTATCGCGGCGATAGAAGGAGTAGAGGGTATCTCCGGGGGGGAGCTTGTGATGGTATACGACTCCGCCCTGGCTGATGTTAAAAAGGCCGATCAGGGTGAAGCCATCAGCGGTTTCATGTTTATCCGCAATCTGCGCCTTTCCGAGAACAGCATCAAGGTGGTCTGGGCCTCCGGCAGCCGCCTGACCAGCGAAGACGGCGAGATCTGCCGGGTCACCTTTACCATGAAGCAGGACGGCGTCCTCCGGCCCACCCTGAAGGACCTGGTCCTCTTTGACCAGGATGTGCATCCCCTGCAGGTTACGGCTATCGAGCCGCCCCCGGATGGGGAGAAGCCTCCGCCCGGTGGTGAACAGGATAGTGGTGATAACGGGACTGCGGGCGAGGACCCGGCCGGTAATGATGAAGTAAGTGGGGATAAGTGGACTGCGAAGGAAGGGGCCGCCCAGTACAGCATTGGGCCACCCGATAAAACCGCACCGGATTCCGGGTCGCCCGGCGGCGGGCAAGAAAATACGCAGGGCCCTACCGGGGGAGACGCGGAGATCCCTGATCAAACAGGCGGTGAGAGCGCGAGTCCCGCGGCGCCCCACGAAAACAAGCCTGGTTTGAACGCACTTCCGTGGATCATTCTTGGGGGAGTAATTATCCTGGGGCTGGCCGGTTATTTTGTCTTTAGAAAATACCGGCAGGCACGGCAATCTTAGCATAATAAGTAATATTACGGTAAATAATTCTTCATGTGCAGGTGGTGCAATATTTAGAAGGTTCTTTGCTTCAATTTTTTTAAAGGAGGTAATGTAATTGAGTTTAAAACAGAGAAGTATTCTGTACAGTTCCCTTGCCCTTATTTTTACCACCGCTCTTGTGGTTGGGTGCCTGTTCACCGCGGGGAATCTGGCGCGGGCTGAAGAACCTGTGCCCCTGTTCTACGTGGATAGCGTCTTCGGCGCCGCGGGCAGGCAGATCGAAGTGCCGGTCAAGTACGAGGATATCTCCAAGATGGAAGGCGTCGAGTTCATCCTGACCTATGACCCGGCCACCCTTGAACCGGTTGACGTCATCCCCAACGCGGCGCTGCCCTTTTCCTCTGATGGCGATGATACTACC
>CAZPET010000176.1:0-4521 GCA_964585625.1 uncultured Syntrophomonadaceae bacterium | reverse complement strand
CCTTTGAAGGCCGGGTTGACCAAGTCACTGTCGGAATATCCCTGGAGCAGCCACGGATATTATTCAGGTAAGAAAAAAGACAACCTGGTTAACACGGCGCTCATCTACAGCATTATCCTTCAGGGACAAAATTTGAATCCCGCTGAAGAATATCTCCGCTTTATGAAGCAAACAACTGAAGAGCCGGCCCATCCGCCCTATATATCCTCTTTACAAGAGAAACCTCCTAAGACTGCTCTCACGGACGATGATCTCTTTACAATGATCGAAAATGTCACTGCTGCTTACAGAATTGACCGGGAACAGCTTTTTTCCAGATCAAGAACTTATGCCCTTGCCGCCGCCCGCAAAGAACTCATCCTGACCTTACATCATAAACATCACTGGACAAATAAAGATATCGCCTCGCTAATCAAGGTCAACAAATCCTATGTCAGCAAAATTATAGCCGACAACCCCGCCCCCGGTTAGTAAACCGGTGCCTGGCACCAAGTTTACTAACTATGGGTTTATCTGGATCCGGGCGGCCGGAGCCGGCCCCAGGGGAGTAATCGTGCCGATCCGGGAGGCGGAAATACCCTCTTCATCCAGCGCGCTTATTACCGCGGCAGCTTCTTCGGGCGGCACCACCATTATGTAACCGATACCCATGTTGAAGGTGCGGTACATCTCTTCGCGCGCCACCGGTCCCAGCTTTTCAATCAACCTGAAGATTGGCGGTATGTTCCAGGATGCCCCGTCGATCACCGCCTGCAGCCCTGCCGGGAGGATCCGCGGCAGGTTGCCCGGCAGGCCGCCCCCGGTGATATGAGCCATTCCCTTGATCCGGAAGCGCTGCAGCAGTGGTAAAATCTGCGGCACGTAGATGCGCGTCGGCCGGAGCATCTCCTCGCCGAGAGCAACTCCGCCCAGCCCGGCGGGCCGGTCGTCCAATGATAACCCCGCCTGCTCAAGCAGCACTTTCCGGGCCAGCGCATAACCGTTGCTGTGCAGCCCGGTAGAAGCAAGGCCGATGACCGCGTCACCGGAAACGATCGCCTTGCCGTCAATGATCCGGCCGCGCTCCACGATGCCCACGGCAAACCCGGCCAGGTCATACTCTCCGGGCGGGTAGAAGCCGGGCATCTCCGCGGTCTCTCCGCCCAGGAGCGCACAGCCGGCCAGGCGGCAGCCGCGGGCCAATCCCGCCACCACCTGCTCCACCTGCCCGGGATTTAGCTTCCCCACGGCCAGGTAATCGAGAAAAAAAAGCGGCTCCGCACCCTGAACCAGAATATCGTTGACGCACATGGCCACGCAATCTTCACCGATGGTGGCATGGTTCCCGGTTGCAAAGGCCACTTTCAACTTCGTTCCCACACCGTCACAGCCGGAAACCAGCACCGGCCGGCGGTAAGCTCCCGTTTCGAGGGCAAAAAGACCGCTGAAACCGCCCAGGTCCTGGAGCACCTCCGTCCGGAAAGTAGAGCGGGCCAGCCCCTTGATTCTCTCCACGGCGGCTTCTCCGGCAGCAATATCCACCCCGGCCCGCCGGTAATCAATCTGCTCGCTCATCGCAGTTCGTGCTCCATCCTTTCAAAGTTAGTTGATTCGGTGCCTGGCACCGAATCAACTAACTCCGTTTATTTAGAAGAAAAGCGGGGCAAATACGAGAGCGACGATGCTCATCAGCTTGATCAAGATATTCAGCGAAGGGCCGGCGGTATCCTTGAACGGATCGCCGACAGTGTCGCCCACGACGGCGGCTTTGTGAGGCTCGCTGCCCTTGCCGCCGTACTGTCCCGATTCAATATATTTCTTGGCATTGTCCCAGGCGCCGCCGGCGTTGGCCATGTAGATCGCCTGCAGCACGCCGGTAATCAAAGCGCCGCCCAGCAGGCCGCCCAGCGCCTCTTTCCCCAGGAAAGGCAGCAGCCCCACCACCAGGGGAACAATCACCGCCGAGAGCCCGGGAATGATCATCTCCTTCAGGGCGGCCCGGGTGCTGATATCGACGCAGCGGGCATATTCTGGACGCGCCTTCCCCTCCATCAGCCCGGGGATCTCTTTAAACTGGCGCCGGATCTCCTCGATCAGTTTAAATGCGGCATTCCCCACCGCGTCCATTGTCCGCGAGGAGAAGAAGAAGACCAGCATGCCGCCGATAAAGAGGCCGGCGATAACCCTGGAGTTGTTAATATTGATCACATCAAGGCCGGCCACCTGAGAGTAAGCGGTAAAGAGCGCCAGCGCCGTCAGCGCCGCCGAGCCGATGGCAAAACCCTTCCCGATGGCGGCGGTGGTATTGCCCACGGCATCGAGCTGGTCGGTGATCTCGCGCACATCTTTCTCCAGGCCGGCCATCTCGGCAATCCCGCCGGCGTTGTCGGCCACGGGGCCGTAGGCGTCAACGGCCACGGTCATGCTGACAGTGGATAGCATGCCCACGGCGGCGATGGCAATACCGTAAACCCCGGCAAACTCGTAGGAAACAAGAATGGCCACCACGATGGCCAGGATCGGGAAGACGGTGCTCTTCATCCCCACGGCCAGGCCGCTGATGATATTTGTCGCCGGCCCGGTCAAAGATGATTTGGCGATCGTCTGCACCGGCTTGAAGTGGTCGGAGGTGTAATACTCGGTGATCCAGCCGATGGCCACCCCGGCCAGGAGCCCGGCCACGACTGCGTAGAAGGGTCCCATTTCACCGAGCAGGGACCTGGTAATAAAGAAAGATACGACCAGGACAATCAGGGAGCTGATGATGATGCCGCGCTCCAGCACGGAGCTGAGCCGGGCCCCCTCCCTGGCCCGGACAAAGAACGAGGCGAATACCGAGGCCAGGATACCCACAGAAGAGACCAGCAGCGGTAGCAGCACGCCTGCAAAACCATACTTCGATACCACGCCCACGGTCATGGCGGCGATCATCGCTCCGACGTAAGATTCGAAAAGGTCGGCCCCCATCCCGGCCACGTCGCCGACGTTGTCGCCGACGTTGTCGGCGATCACCCCGGCGTTGCGGGGGTCATCCTCCGGAATGCCCGCCTCGACCTTCCCCACCAGGTCCGCCCCAACATCGGCCGCCTTGGTGTAGATGCCTCCGCCGACCCGGGCGAAGAGAGCAATCGAGCTGGCCCCTAAAGCGTAGCCGTTAACGATTGAGGGATCGCGGATCCAGAGGTAAAGAACCCCGAGGCCGAGCAGCCCCAGCCCGGCCACCATCATCCCCATGATCGTCCCGCTGGAAAAGGCAATCGTCAGGGCGGCGCCGATCCCCGAACGGGCGGCATGCGCGGTGCGCACGTTGGCGCGGGTGGCCACATTCATGCCCACATAGCCGGCCAGCGCCGAGAGAAGCGCTCCGATAACAAAGCAGAGCGCCGTCAGAGGATTGATGAAAATTCCGAGAACCGCGGCCAGCACGACTACAAATACAACCAGGTAGCTGTATTCACGCCGCAGAAAAGCCATCGCCCCCTCGTGAATGGCCCTGGCAATCTCCTTCATTTTCTCGCTGCCGGCTTCGGCCCGGTTCACCTTGAACCAGAGCAGCAAGGCGAGAAGTAGGCCAATTAAGGCGGCAACCGGCACCCAATACAGAAAACTCTCCATCTTAAGAAATCCTCCTTCATATGTACCAAAAATAGAGCAGAATCCTGCTATTATCCTGATCTATTTACCTATCAGCAGGGGAAATTCCTGCTTCACGAAAAATATTTACCCTGTTAAAATCACCGCAGCAGCCAGCCTGGAAAAGTTTAACGGACCGGGTAAGATCCGGTAAAACAGGCCCGGCAAAGACCTTCTTCGGGAAGCCCCACCGCCGCCACCGTCCCTTCGAAACTGAGGTAGCCTAAAGAATCGGCGCCGATCTCTCCGGCAATGTCCGCGGTTTCGCGCCGGTAAGCGATCAGCTCATGCGAAGCCGGCATATCGATACCGTAGAGGCAGGCATCGATCACCGGGGGGGAGCTGATGCGCAGGTGCACCTCCCGCGCTCCCGCGCGGCGCATCAGGCGGACCAGTTTCACGCTGGTGGTGCCCCGGACTATGGAATCGTCGACTATAACCACCCGCTTGCCCCGGACGATCTTCTCCACAGCGTTGAGTTTCAGATCAACCCCCTCTTCGCGCATCCTCTGCGTGGGCCGCAGAAAGGTGCGGCCGATATAGCGGTTTTTTACCAGCGCCATCTCATAGGGCAGCCCGGCCTGCTCGGCATAGCCTGAAGCCGCGGCAATGCTCGAGTCGGGCACCCCGGTGACCATATCGGCATCCGCGGGATGCTCCCGGGCCAGGCGCCGCCCCAGCTCGCGGCGGGCCAGGTGCACGTTTTTCCCCTGCAGGTTGCTGTCCGGGCGGGCAAAATAGATAAATTCAAAGATGCAGAGAGAAGCTGCTTTCGCGGGCAGCATCCGGTATGATTTCAGCCCTGCTTCATCGAGCACCACCGCTTCTCCCGGGTCCACCTCGCGGATAAACTTCGCCCCGATGGTGTCGAAAGCGCAGGTCTCCGAGGCGAGAAAATAGCCCTGCGGC
>CAZPET010000175.1:0-4533 GCA_964585625.1 uncultured Syntrophomonadaceae bacterium | reverse complement strand
ATTTAGTCAACCCTGCTCAAAACCTTACAGGAATGCTGAGCGAAGCGAAGGATCTCCGGACTGGACAAACGGTGGGGGTAAGGGCCAACTGTGTTCGCCCGCCCTCAAAGGTGTCAGAGAACCGTCCCCTGTCACCACCGTTCCCTCTCCCCCGGGGGGAGAGGGCCAGGGAGAGGGGGGACCTACCGCTTCAAAAGCTCGATATAGAAGCGCACGCCCCGCTCAACATTCTCCAGGGAGAGCCGCTCGTTGGTACCGTGCATCCGTTCCAGATCTTCCACGGAAATGAGCATGGGGGTGAAACGGTAAATCTGCTCGCAGACCGGTTCATAGCGGATTGCGTCGGTGCCTCCCATGACGATATAGGGCACGGTTACCGCTTCGGGGAAGATGGCGTAAACGGCCTGCTCGACGGTCTTGAACCCGGAGCCGTCCACCGGCGAGATCCTGGAAGGTTCGGTGGCCTGGATCGGCTCCACCTTGATCTTTTTCCCCACGACCCTGCGGACATGATCCAGCAGCTCGCTCACACTCTCGCCCGGAGAGATGCGGTAATTGATTACGGCGCCTGCTTTCCGGGGCAGAACGTTGGGCCGGCTGCCCCCTTCCAGGACTGTAACCGCCGTGGTGGTGCGCAGCAGCGCGTTGCCCGTCCGTGAAGATTTAAAAATCAGCTTGAACAGCGGGCCGAAGAGCCACAGGTTGGCCAGGATGACCCGCAGGCCGAATTTCATCTCCGGGCCGATATAGGCGAGCATCTCTTTCAGGTAAGGGCTGATCCGGGCAGGGCGCTGCTTTTTTTCCAGTTTGGCCACTGCCCGCCCGATCATCCCGGCCGCGGTATGCTTCGGCGGCATGGATGAGTGGCCGGTCTCGCCTTCCGCGGTGATCTTGATGTCGGCGTAGCCCTTCTCGGCGATACCCACCAGGGCGATGGGGCGTTCCACGCCGGGCATGGCTCCCACGGTGACCGCGCCGCCTTCGTCCAGGACATATTCAAAGGAGATGCCGCGGGATTGCAGCAGCGCCGACAGCTTTACCGCGCCCTCTTCGCCGCGCATCTCCTCGTCGTGGCCGAAGGCCAGGTAGAAATCGCGGGCGGGAGTGAAACCCTCTGCCAGAAGATATTCCACCGCTTCCAGCACAGAGATGAGCTGGTTTTTTATATCCATCGTCCCCCGGCCCCAGACAAAGCCATCGGCCAGGGCCCCGCTGAAGGGCGGGTGATGCCAGTCCTGCTCTGTGCCCTTTTCCACGGGGACCACGTCGATATGGGCCATGAACAGGACCGGTTTCAGGCCCTCCTCGCGCCCTTTCCAGCGGTAAAGCAGGCTGTAGCCGTTGACAATCTCCCGCTCCATGACCGCATGGGCGGAGGGATAGGCCTGCTCCAGGTAATGGATAAACTGCTCAAAGGGAGCCCGGTCCGCCTTCTCCGGATCGGAAGCGGTAATCGTCGGAATCTGAACCGCCCCGGACAGCCGCCCGGCGGCCCGGTCAACATCGATCTTGATGCCGCGCTCCGGATCCACCGCGTAGCGCCGGGAGCGAAAGAGGGCGGCCCGGCCCAGGATCACGGCTGCCAGAATGACAACTCCTGCCAGGAGCAGGTAAACCCAGTATGGCATACTGCACCTCCAGTGTATCGTTTTTGCAACTATTTCTTTCCATTATACCCCAAAGAACCGCTCTGAGCCTTTATATTTTTGCGGTACAATTTTTGCGAGGCAGCCTCTTGCTTTTTGGAATACTCTGTGTTATCATGCATGTAATTTACTGAAGGGACTATCCAGTATGGTTAGGATCAGCTTTGCAGCCTTTTACCTTTATTTTAGCTTTACCTATTTTTTTGGTAAAGCCAGTTCAGGTTTGGCTGAAAGCTCATGACCACCCGGTAACATCCCTGATAATCACATGAAGCCCTCAGCCAAACCGGCCGGGGGTTTCTTCATGTTTGGAGGCAAATTGGCATGATCGTTATTCTAAAACCAAATCCCAACAAAGACCAGCTCGAAAACCTGATCGGCTGGCTCAGGGAGAAAAAAATTCAAGTACACACCTCTGTCGGTGAGTCCCACATGATCTTGGGCCTCATTGGCGACACCTCGCACCTGGACATAGATTTGATTGAGGCGCTGGACATAGTCGAGGATGTGAAGCGCGTTCAGGAGCCGTACAAGAACGCCAACAGAAAGTTTCATCCCGAAGCTACCGTGGTCAAAGTCGGCCATACCCGGGTGGGAGGCGGCACGCTGACGATCATGGCCGGTCCCTGCTCGGTGGAGAGTGAGGAGCAGATCATCGCCGTGGCCAGGGCGGTCAAGGCCGCCGGAGCAACCATGCTGCGCGGCGGCGCCTTCAAGCCCAGGACCTCTCCCTATTCTTTTCAGGGGCTCGGTTCTGCCGGCATCGAGTTTCTGAAAGAAGCAAAACGGGAGACGGGGCTGCCCATTGTCACCGAGCTCATGGACGCCTCGCAGCTCGATTATTTTGATGACGTGGATCTGATCCAGGTTGGCGCGCGGAATATGCAGAACTTCAACCTGCTCAAGGTGCTGGGCGCCCAGAAGAAGCCCGTGATGATCAAGCGGGGCATGTCGTGCACATATGAGGAATGGCTTATGAGCGCGGAGTATGTCCTGAGCCAGGGCAACGAGAACGTCATTCTCTGCGAGCGCGGTATCCGCACCTTTGAGACATACACCCGCAGCACCCTCGACATTGCAGCCATCCCGGTGCTGCGCCGCCTGACCCATCTCCCCATAATTGTCGATCCCAGCCACGCCACCGGCAAGGCCTTTCTGATCCCGCCGCTGGCCGCGGCAGCTGTAGCCGGCGGGGCGGACGGGCTCCTGATCGAGGTGCATAACGCCCCGGAACAGGCGCTTTGCGACGGCCCGCAGTCAATCAGGCCCGAGGTTTTTGCGGCCCTGACCCGCAAGCTGAGAGGGCTGCATCAGTTTATGAATAGTGAGGATAGGTGGATATGAATATAGGGATCGTGGGACTGGGGCTCATCGGCGGATCCATGGCCAAAAGCATAAAGGCGCGCACCCCGCACAGCGTTTGGGGCAGCGATGTCAACAGCGATGTTATGGCCGCCGCCCGCCTCTGCGGCGCCATCGACGCGCCCCTTACAGATGAAAATATAGCCTCCTGTGATCTTATCCTCACCGCCGTACTTCCCCGGGCCGCCGTTGAATGGGCTCTCGCGCACGGGCCCCGTATTTCCCGGAACACCATCCTCATTGACCTCTGCGGGATCAAGCGCGAGGTATGCTGCAAACTGGCGGCGGTGGCCGCCAAATACGGCTTCACTTACATCGGCGGGCATCCCATGGCCGGCAAGGAAAAGTGGGGTTTCGCTAACTCTACGGATAGTCTTTTTAACGGCGCCTTCATGATCCTGACCCCGGATGAGAGTGCAGGCATGCCCTTACTGGAAAAACTTAAAAGGTTCTTTACCGCTATCGGCTTTGCCGGCCTGACGATTACCTCGCCAGAAGAGCATGACAGGATCATCGCCTACACCTCGCAGCTGGCCCATATCACCTCCGGCGCCTATGTGAAATCGCCGCAGGCGCAGCGCCACTGCGGGCTGTCCGCCGGCAGCTTCCGCGATCTGACCCGGGTGGCCAGGCTGGACCCGGACATGTGGGTGGAGCTGATGACGGGAAACGCGGACTTCCTGGCAGAGCAGCTGGAGCTGCTTATCAGCAACCTGAACGAATACCTTTATGCGCTGCGTGACGGAGATACCGAACAGCTGCACTTGCTTCTGAAGGAAGGTTGTGAGAAAAAAGCCCTGGCGGGGGGTAACTGATGGGCGTTTTCAGAATACAGATAAATACCGGAAATGGATATGATGTCACCGTGGGCCGCGGGTTGCTGGAAAGCTGCGGCACCGCCATCGGTCGCACCGTGGGGCCCTGCCGGATCGCCGTGATCACCGACTCGGTGGTTGAAAAGCTCTATCTTGATCCGGCGGTGAGAAGCCTCTCCGGCGCCGGTTTCGAGGTCAGCGTCTTCTCTTTCCCGGCCGGAGAAAAGTCGAAAAACATCGAAACCCTTACGGACATTCTCGAATTCCTGGCCAAAGAAAGGTTCACCCGCTCGGACTGTATCGCCGCGCTGGGTGGCGGCGTCACCGGTGATCTGGCAGGTTTTGCCGCCGGATGTTATCTGCGCGGCATCCGCTATCTCCAGCTGCCGACCACCCTGCTCGCAGCCGTGGACTCCTCCGTCGGCGGAAAGACAGCCGTAAACCTGAAGGCCGGCAAAAACCTGGCCGGCTTGTATTTGCAACCCAGAGCGGTAATCTGCGACACCGGCTGCCTCGCTTCACTGCCGCCCGATGTTCTGGCTGACGGCGTGGCTGAGGCTATAAAGACTGCCATTCTTTCCCGAGAGGCGCTCTTTTCGCTTTTTGAATCGGGCAGCATCACCGGCCAGCTCCCGGAAATTATTGCCGGGTGCGTGGCCTTCAAGGGCCGTGTCGTGGAAGCTGACGAATTCGAAGCCGGCCCGCGCCGG
>CAZPET010000174.1:0-4562 GCA_964585625.1 uncultured Syntrophomonadaceae bacterium | reverse complement strand
GAAATGTATACCAGGGGATCAAGATCGTCGACAAAAGCGTGATTGAGGCGGCCCGCGGGATGGGGATGAACTCCTGGAGAATTCTCCGGGAGATCCAGCTGCCCCTTGCGGCCCCGGTAATCTTTGCCGGGTTCAGAATTACCGTGGTTATGACCACGGGGGTGGCCGCCATCGCCGCTTATATCGGCGAAAAAAACCTCGGCCGCCTGATTACCGTGGGACTTAACGGATACAACGTGGAGATGATTGTCACCGGGGCGCTGTTAATTTCCCTGATTGCGATATTCCTTGATACTGTTCTGGGCATTTTTGAGAAGATGATGATCCCCAGGGGATTGCGCATTCGCCGCGGTTGATCGGTTCATTTTTCTCCGGACCATCCTGGACAAGGGGGATGTAAGATGATTGAATTAGTCAATGTTACCAAGATATACGCCGGTCAAATAGAACCCGCCGTAAAAGAACTAAATCTCACGGTTGGGGAAGGTGAAAGCTGTGTCCTGGTCGGGCCCTCCGGCTGCGGCAAAAGCACAACCCTGCGCATGATCAACCGCCTGATCGAGCCCACCTCGGGTTCGGTTTTAATCGACGGTAAAGATATCCGGGACACGGATCCCGATCGGCTGAGAATGGGGATCGGCTACGTTATCCAGCAGATTGGGCTGCTGCCGCACCGAACCGTTGCCGAAAATATCGCGATCGTGCCTCGCCTTTACGGCTGGCCAAAGGATAAAATCAAAGCGCGTACAGATGAACTTCTGGAGCTGATCGGCCTCGATCCGGAGACAACCCGCCATAAATATCCTGCCCAACTCAGCGGGGGGCAGATGCAGCGCGTCGGTGTAGCCCGGGCCATGGCTGTCGACCCCCCGATCATGTTGATGGACGAGCCCTTCGGAGCGGTGGACCCCATCGCCAGGAATCACCTCCAGGATGAATTTCTGCGGTTGCAGAGCGTGATGCGCAAGACGATCTGCTTTGTGACCCATGATATCAATGAAGCGATTAAAATGGGGGACCGGATTGCCATCTTTAACCGGGGGGAGCTTGTGCAGCATGGCAGTCCCCAGGAGATTTTAAGCAGCCCCGCCAATGAATTTGTCAGCGATTTCATCGGTTATGACCGGGTGGTGAAGAAACTCAGCCTCTGCCGGGCCGGGACAATCTTGCGAAATAGTTTTTGCCTGATCCGGGAAAACGAGCTGGCCGCCGCCTGTAAAAAAATGATTGAGCAGCAGGCCGAGGTCTCTTTCCTGGTGGATCAGGGGGGTGTGCCCCGGGGCATGCTGCCGGCGAAGCTGTTTGAAAAAAGTGGCCCGGCCTTAACGCAAGAGGGGTTAAAAGAACTTGCCGAACAGGGTCGGAAGGCATTTATTCAAGAAGATACCCTTCTGCGAGATGCCCTCTCTCTGCTGCTGGAGCTGAACCTTGATTATCTGGGTGTATTAAAAGGAGAGACTCTTTGCGGGATGGTTTCCCTTGCGGATATTCGCAAATATGCCGCCGGGAAAGAGGGTGATTAGATGAAATGGTCATGGGATCGCTTCTTAGTAGCCGTGATGGAGCGGGCGCCGCAAGCTTTATTTGTGCATACCAGGATGGTCTTGGTGGCTCTTATTGCGGCGATTGTCATCTCGGTCCCGATCGGCATACTCCTGACCAGGCCTCGCCTGAAATGGCTGGGCGGGATTATTTTGAATATCCTGAACCTGCTGCAGACTTTTCCGGGTCTTGCCATTGTAGCCTTGGCGATGCCCATACTCGGGATGGGATTTAAACCGGCCGTGTTTGCCCTGATCATCCAGGGGCTTCTTCCGATTGCCCGCAATACCATTGCCGGGCTCTACGGCGTTGATCCCGACATCATGGAGGCGGCCCGCGGTATGGGGATGGCGGAAAGAAAGATCCTCTATGAGGTCGAGATCCCGCTGGCCATGCCGGTAATCCTGGCCGGCATTCGCACCTCGGCAGTATATGTTGTCAGCGTGGCCACCCTGGCTGCCTATATCGGGGGCGGGGGCTTGGGCGACCTGATCGTCTCCGGATTGAATATGTTCTGGCCTGATTTCATTGTCGTCGGTGCCGGTCTTGGCGCCCTGCTGGCGATCTTTTTTGACCGAATTCTCGGTGTTGTGGAAAAGAAATTTACACCCCTGGGTTATTCTACTGAATGATCCGGCTGTGTCTGCAGAATTTCAACCTGCTCCTGCAGGCTCATGACGGCAGCTGTTGTCTGAGGAGGTGATAACGTCCGGGAACCGAGGGCAGAACGCTTCGAGGTAAACTTATCACGATGAACAAGTTGAAAGGGAGGTCCATCAAATGAAAAAGAGATCATGGCGTGTTATAGGGCTGCTTTTGGCATTTGCAATACTGCTGGTTGCCGTAGCCGGTTGCGGCAATGGTGATGCTGAACCCGGCGATAAGCCGACAATTGTCGTAGGCTCCAAAACTTTTACCGAAGCCCTGCTCCTGGGCACAATGACCTATGAATACTTAAAGGATCTCGGCTACGACGTGGAAGATCAGGTCGGCCTCGGTGAGCTGGCCATTATCAGGCCGGCCCTGGAGAACGGCGAGGTCTCCTGCTACTGGGAATATACCGGCACTGTTTTGATCAACGTCATGGAGGAAGAACCGAGCTTTGACGAGGCAGCCTGTTTCCAGGCGGTTAAAGAATGGGATGAAGCGGAAAACGAGATCATCTGGCTGGATTACGCTCCTTTAAATAACACCTACGCGATTATGATCCGCGGTGACCTTGCCGAGAAATACAACATTCAAAAAACATCGGATTTCGTAGCGCTGATCGAAGAAGGTAAAAGCTTCAAATTCGTCGGCGCCCAGGAATGGGTCGAACGTCCCGACGGGCTGATGCATTGGGAAAACGTTTATGGCTTCAAATACCCGGAAAAAGACATGAGCCTTGCCGCCCTGAACATGGGCTATGAGATCTTGAAAGAGAAGCAGGCGGATGCCGGACTTGCTTTTACAACCGACCCCCGGGTGAAAGCTTACGAGCTTGTGGCCCTGGAAGACGACAAGAGCGCTTTCCCGGTTTATAACGCGGCGCCGCTTTTCAGAAAAGAGATCATCGACGCCTATCCGGAAATTCCTGAGCAGATGAAGAAGCTAAGCTCACTGCTGGATGACGCCACAATTATGGAGCTGAACAAAGCGGTTGACGTGGACAAGAAAATGGTTGAAGAAGTGGCCAGGCAGTTTCTGAAGGATAACGGGCTGATCAAGTAAGTTTTCTTACCGCGGCCTGCTTTTATATCAGCCGGCTGAATTGATCAACTGAGGTGAAGGGCCCTGTTAAATCCGCAAAATAAACCAGTCACAGTAAAAAGCAGGGTCCTTTGTCCTTTAAACCGGAGGTAATCTGGTGAAACCGGCAGACGAAAGGAAGTGAAGCAATGGCGCTTGCTGATTTTACAGGAGATCTGGTCCGGGTGGACCTGACGACGCGGCAAATTACGCGGAAACCCTGTCCCGAAAAGATTTTACGTGATTTTCTTGGCGGGCGGGGGCTGGCTGCCCGGTTGCTGCTTGAGCACCTTCCCGCTTCAGTCCAGCCGCTTGATCCGGAAAACATGCTCATAATCTCTGCCGGTCTGCTCGGCGGCTCGCGAATGATTACCACGGGAAGACTGCATATCGGCGCCCGTTCACCTCTGACCGGTTTGCTTGGCTGCTCCAACGGCGGAGGCATGTTCGGCGCCGAGCTGAAAGCCTGCGGCATATTGGCTCTAATCGTGGTTGGCAAAGCCAAAGAACCGGTATTGATAAATATTGAAGGTAAACGGGTGACGATTGAAGATGCCGCTCCATTTTGGGGCTTGCTTACCGGGGAAGGGCGCAGCCGGATCAGGGAGGCGGTGGGGGATGACCGGGCCAGTGTTATTCTCATCGGGCCGGCGGGCGAGAGACTCGTCTCGCTCGGCTGTGTGATCACAGACAGCGGGCATGCCGCCGGGCGCACAGGGATGGGCGCAGTGATGGGATCAAAAAATCTAAAGGCAATCGTGGCCAGAAAGGCAGTATCATCAAGCGGGGAAAGATCTGAAGAGGCCGCTGCGGCGGTGAAGAAATATACCGCCACTTTAAGAGATCTGCCCTGCTGGGAAGAATGGTCCACGGTCGGGTCATCGGCCAGCGTCTCCTGGACGGATCAAATGGGCGCTTCGGGCGCAAAGAATTTTAACAGTGTTACCTTTGAGGGAGTGGGCACTGCCTGCGGATCGCATTACCGCGACCTGATCATCAAGCGCCGGGCATGCTATAATTGCCCGATCCGCTGCCGGGCGGTGGTACAAATTGATCGGGGCAGGCACCGGGGTTTTACCGGCGACCGGGGCGAGTATGAGCCGCTCTCTTCATGGGGTCCCCGCTGCGGTAATGCCGACGGGCTTGAGAGTATTTACCTGCTGAATAAATGCGATGAATACGGCATCGACAACAAGGGCGCCGGGAACCTAATTGCCTTTGCCATTGATTTGTATGAAAGAGGGATCTTGACGAAGGAAGATACCGGCGGGCTTGAACTTACCTGGGGCAAT
>CAZPET010000173.1:0-4562 GCA_964585625.1 uncultured Syntrophomonadaceae bacterium | reverse complement strand
GCCACCGATTACTCCAATGCCTCGCGCACCCTGCTCTTCAATATTCACACGCTGGAGTGGGACCCGCAGCTGTTGGAGATCCTGGAGGTCCCGGAATATATTCTTCCCCGGGTCATGCCGAGCAGCGCTATTTTTGGCGAGACCGACCCCGCCTCCTTTTTCGGGGTGCGGGTGCCGGTCGGCGGGATCGCCGGCGATCAGCAGGCCGCCCTCTTCGGCCAGGCCTGCTTTGATCCGGGGATGGTGAAGAATACCTACGGCACCGGATGCTTCCTGCTGATGAATACCGGGGCCAGGGCAATCCCCTCAGATTCGGGGCTGCTGACGACGATCGCCTGGGGAGTTGACGGCGCCGTCGATTACGCCCTGGAAGGCAGCATCTTTATCACCGGCGCAGCGATCCAGTGGCTGCGCGACGGGCTGCAGATTATCGACCATGCCTCGGAAACCGGGCCGCTGGCGGCGCAGGTTGACGACAACGGCGGTGTCTACCTGGTGCCCGCCTTTGTGGGGCTCGGCGCTCCTTACTGGGACCCCTACGCCCGCGGGCTTCTTATCGGCATTACCCGGGGGACGACGCGGGCCCACCTGGCGCGGGCCGTGGTCGAGGCGATGGCCTACCAGACCCGCGACGTGCTTGAGATCATGCGCCGCGAAGCGGGGATACCCCTTGGCGAGTTAAGGGTCGACGGCGGGGCCGGCGTAATGGACCTGCTGCTGCAGTTCCAGGCGGATATAGCCGGCACCGTGGTGCGCCGTTCGGCCATTCTCGATACAACCGCCTTGGGGGCCGCCTACCTGGCCGGCCTGGCGGCGGGGGTCTGGCCCGATCGCGCGGCGCTGGCGGAGCAGTGGCGCGAGAGCGCCTCGTTCCGGCCGCAGATGGCCGAACCGCAGCGCGAAGCCCTTTACCGCGACTGGTTGCGGGCGGTGGAGAGAGCGCGCGGCTGGGTTGAAGAAAGCTGAGAGCCGGCCGCGGTGCACAGCCCTGGTCGGTAGGAGACGACCCTCTTTTAAACGGGCAGTATAAGTTATTTTGAAAACATGCCGTAGATGATTTCGGCAGGAGGCTTGAAGATGTTGTTAAAGATATTTCACACCGCTGATCTGCATCTGGGGATGACCTTCGGCAACCGCAGCTACCCCGAAGAGGTGCGGCGGCAGCTGGTTGAGGCGCGTTATCAAACGCTCGAGCGGCTGGTGGAGCTGGCCAATGAGGCGCAGTGCCGGCTTTTCCTGGTGGCCGGGGACCTTTTTCACCGGGCACAGATGCCCCGCGAAATTCTTACCCGGGTGGTGCGGAGCCTCTCCCGTTTCCAGGGCGATTGCGTCGTTGTTTTACCGGGCAATCACGATTACTGTGACGGTTACGGGAGCCTCTGGAAAGAGATGCGGGAGCTCTCCCCCGATTCACTGCTTTTGCTGACCGAAACGATCCCTTACCGGCTGCAGGATTACGGTATTGATGCGGTGATCTATCCGGCCCCCTGCCACCGGAAGCATTCCGGGACAAACAGGCTGGGCTGGATCCGGGAGATGGCGGAGCGGCCCTCTGCCAGGTGGCAGATCGGCGTGGCCCACGGTTCGGTGCGGGGGATCTCGCCCGACCCGGAGGGAGAGTATTTTCCGATGGATGAGAACGAGCTGGCTGAACTGCGTCTGCACCACTGGTTTCTCGGGCACACCCATGTGCGCTATCCTGATCTCGAGCAGGTGCAGGGAGGCTCTTTCTGCTTCAGCGGTACCCCCGAACCGGATGGTTTCGACTGCCGGCACGGCGGCAGCGCCTGGATTACCACGCTGGATGAGGCCGGCCGCGCCGGAAGCCGAGCTGTTTCCACTGGAAGATTTCGCTTCATGGAGATCGCCCGGGATCTGCAAGGCGCCGCCGGCCTGGATGAGCTGCAGGAGCAGCTGCGGCAGGCAGGTGAGCGGGCCCTGGTGAAGTTGAGCCTGGCCGGTTATTTGCCGGAAGAGGCATACAGCTCCCGCCGCCGCTGGTTCGACGAGGTGCGCTCCAGCCTGCTCTACCTGGAAGAGGATGACAGCGCCCTGGCGGTAGAGCTTTCGTCGGAGTTGATCGAAACCCATTTCCCCTCCGGCTCCTTTCCACAGCGGCTTCTTTCCCGGCTGGCGAAAAAAAATGACCCTGCAGCGCTGCAGCTGGCCTACCGCCTGATCGACGAGGTGAAGAGATGATCATCGAAGAGCTTAAACTTAATCCATTCGGCGGTGTCAGGGAGAGCCTTTATCGCTTTCAGCCGGGGTTGAATGTGCTTATCGGGCCGAATGAAGCAGGCAAGAGCACCCTGGTCAATGCCCTTTTTGCGGTCCTCTTTCTGCCGCCTGATTTAAGAAGGAACTCGGAAGACTGGAAAAACTTTATGGTAAGATGCCTGCCCCATCCCGGCGGTGATACCGCCAGGGTGAGTTTGCGATATCAGGGCGCCGACGGGGAGCGCTGTACCTATAGCTGCTCCTGGGGAGAGATCAAGGAGGCCCGCCTGGTACTCTCGAGCGGCGCCGAGATCAACAACCCCGCCGGGGTCCGGGAGCGGCTTCTGGGGGCGCTCTGTTACGGCCGCGGCACCTATCAGGCGGTGCTCTTCGCCCGCCAGGATGAGATGGAGCGCACCCTGGAGAGACTGAGCAAAGACGGCGAGGCGTCGCGGACAGTCTCCGGGATATTGCGGCGGGCGGTGATCGAAGCCGGGGGTGTCTCGCTGGAAGAGTTGGAAGAGTCCATTGCGCAGGCTACTAAAGAGCTGCTTCAGAACTGGGATTTGGAGCGGGACGGCCCGAAAAATAACCGCGGTATCGATAACCCTTATGAACGTGGGGTTGGACGGGTGCTGGCCGCTTACTACGAGAGCGAGAACCTGCGGTACCGGCTGCGGCAGACCCGTGATCTGGAGAAGCGGGCCGGCGATCTGGCCGGGCAGCTGGAGGAGACGGCCCGGGAAGAGGCCGGGACGGTTGAGCGGCTGAAAAAGATGGAGCTCCTGGAAAAAGATATCCGCCGTCAAATTGCCTTGAAACCGCAGCTGGAGACAATTGAAATGAGGGCAGATACCTTGAGAAAGGTGATCATCGCCTGGCCCAAAACTGCGGGCAGGGTTGGGGAGCTGGCCAAGAATTTGGAAAAAGGTAAAGAAAAGCTGGCCGCACTCCTCAAAGAGCTCGGCGTAGCCAAAGAGCAGCAGGCGGCACGTCAGAAGCGTGAGCTGCTGCAGAAGGCCCGGCCGTTACATAACGAAATCATCGAAAAAGAAAAAGAGCTATCCGGGTTGCTCGAGGTCAGCAAGGCCGACCTGCGCGATTTAAAAGAGTGGCAGAAGAAAGCCGGCGAGCTCAGGGCCGTGGTCGGGGCGATGAAGCTGCGGGTTCGCTTTGCTGCCCGCAAGCCCCTGGAGCTGAAGGTAACCCCGGGTCTGGATAAGCCCGCGGTCAAGAAGGTAGAGCAGGAAGCTTCTTTCGAAGGGGCGGGGCGCCTGCTCCTGGAGAGCGCCGACTGGTCGCTCGAGGTGCAGTCCGGTGAGGGTGATGTCGAGAATCTGCTTCGCGAAATTACGGAGGCGGAAGAATCCCTCGCCGGTAAGCTGGAATCCCTGGCGGTGCCGGATATCGCCGCGGCTGAAGCCGCTCTGGGCAGGCGCGAGAACCTGGATCGGGAGCTGGCCGGCCTGCGGGCCAGGCTGGAGGGGCTTCTGGGAGAGATATCTTTTTCCGCGCTGGAGCACGAGGTATCATCGTTACCCTTAGGAAAAGAGATGCGCGATCCCCAGGCGATCCAGGACGAGATTACCGCTTTGAGCGGCTCCATCGCTGTCGACGAGAACACGCTTCTCCTGGAGCGGCAGAAGATTGACGAATGGGCTGCCGAGTACGGCAGCCCGGAGGAACTGGCCGGGCAGCTCGGCGAGCTGCAGAGAAAAGCCGGGGAGATCACCGCGGAGCTGAAAAACCTGGCTCCCCTGCCGGAGGGCTACGCTTCCGCCGATGAGTTCATGGCCGGGCTTGAAAAAATGCGCGAACTCAAAGAAAACCTGCAAGCATCAAAGAGCTCATTGAGGCTCGAGCTGGCAGAAGTCCGGAACAAGCTGCCGGAAGAATCCTCGGAAGAGCTGGAGGAGGCTCTTTCCCTCAGCGCAAGGAGGCTGGCGCGGCTGAAGGAGGAGGCCCGGGCGCTCCAGGTTGTGGCCGCGGAGTTTCAGGCGCTGAAAGATGAGCTGGACAGTGAAACTTTTGAACCGCTGGCCCGCTCATTTGCCCGTTATCTCGGTCCGGTGACCGGCGGCCGCTATACTGCCGCTGAACTGGATGGTGTTGTTCCGGGAAGCATTGTCCGGATGGAAGGGGAGACGCTGCCCGTAGAGCTGCTCTCCACCGGTACCGCCGGCGGGGTGGCCCTGGCGCTGCGGCTGGCCGTGGCCGAATACCTGCTCGAAGATGCCGCCGGCTTCATGATCATGGACGATCCCCTCGTACACCTGGATCCGGAAAGAAAAGCGCGGGCCGCGGAAGTGCTGCGGGAATTTGCCTGCGAGAAGCAGCTGATCATC
>CAZPET010000172.1:0-4590 GCA_964585625.1 uncultured Syntrophomonadaceae bacterium | reverse complement strand
CTCCTCCCGCCGCCCCTCCACCACGGCCTTTTTCAGTTCCGGGTCTTGATAATCGGTAAAGAAAAGAAAGGGATTCTCTTCGGCATACTCTTCGCCCATGAAAAGCATGGGAATATATGGTGAGAGGAACAGAAGCCCCGCCGCCGCTTTCAGGTAGGGGAAATCGACAAGCTGCGAAAGTCTATCGCCCCGGGCCCGGTTACCGACCTGGTCGTGCGTCTGAATGGCCACGACGAAGCGGGAGCCGGGCGCCTCCGCCGCGTTGCTTCCCCTTTTCCTCTTCCAGAAATGTGAATACTCTCCGGTATAGAGGTAATTTTGATATACCTTCTCCAGGTCTTCGATCCTGCCGTAGTCCTGGTAATAACCTTTATCTTCGCCGGTGAGCGCGGTATGGACGGTATGGTGGAAGTCGTCCATCCACTGGGCGTCGAGTCCGTAGCCGCCCTCCGCGGTTGACTTGATCAGCTGCACATCATTGGCGTCGGTCTCGGCAATGATCACAATGCGGCGTCCGAACCTCTCCTCCAGCTCCCGCGCCGCCGTGGCGATCTCCTCCAGGATATGGGGCCGGCTGTGATCTTTGATCGCGTGGACGGCGTCGAGCCGCAGCCCGTCAAAATGGTAACGTTCAATCCAGTGGCGGACGCTGTCGAGAACCATCCGCCGCGCCGCCGCGCATCCGGTATCGTCAAAATTTACCGCCGCTCCCCAGGGGGTTTCATATTTATCGGTAAAATAGGGCCCGAACTTGGCCAGGTAATTTCCTTCGGGGCCGAAGTGGTTGAAGACGATGTCGAGGATCACGGCGAGCCCTTCACGGTGGCAGCAATCGATCAGGTATTTCAGTTCATCCGGGCTTCCGTAATTATGGTTGACGCTGAACAGGTTGACCCCGTCGTAGCCCCAGTTCCAGCGGCCAGGTGTCTCAGTCAGAGGCATCAGCTCCACGGTGTTGATCCCCAGCTCCAGCAGGTGGTCAAGTTTTTCCACGACGCCGGCAAAGGTCCCCTTGCCGGTAAATGTGCCCGGGTGCAGCTCGTAGATCAGCGCCTTCTCCCACTCGCTTCCCGTCCATTCCTTATCGTCCCAGGGGTAAGCGTCATGGTCGACTACCTGCGAAAAACCGTGCACCCCGTCGGGCTGGTAATGGCTGTACGGGTCGGGGAAGGCGCCTCCTCCCCGCCCCTTCAACAGAAATTTATAGCGCAATTCCAGGCCGCGCCCTTCCACCACGGCGCGGTAAAGATGTTCGCCGGTGAGCTCCATGGGTATCTCTTCGGAAAGCCCGCTCGACTCCAGTAGCAGTGACACTTCCGGCCAACCGGCAGCATAAACGCAGAACTCCACCCTGCCTTTTGCCCGATCCAGAATAGAAGCTCCCAACCTTTCCATACTAAATAATATAACCAGATGACAGGGGTTAATGAGCGCAAGCGGGGTTAAAGGGGTGAGTCGGGAAAAACTAAAGCGACCGGTGGTTGGCAAGGCACCCCTTATATAATGAAAGGAAGTGCAGATTTATGGAAATAGTGCAGACGGCGCCCAAGAAATTTACGGATTATCTACCCTTTGTTGACCAGAGGGTGGTTGACGAGATCAACTACCTGGCCGGGGAGCTGAAAGGCAAGAGAATCGCCGTGATCAACACCACCGCTTTCGGCGGCGGGGTGGCGGAGAAGCTGTGCGCCTTGCTTCCGCTGTTGAAAGACCTGGGGCTGGACCTGGACTGGTGGGTGCTCAAGGGCGATCGGGACTTTTTCCAGGTAACGAAGATATTTCACAACCGTCTGCAGGGACAGGAAGGCAGCCTCACCGGCGCCGAAATTGAGATTTATCACGAATACAACCGGATCAATGCCGCCTTCATGGAGGACTGGGATTATGATTTTGTGATCTGCCACGATCCCCAGCCGGCGGCCTTGATCGATTACCGCAACAACTTGCGGCGCCGGGCCAGGTGGGTCTGGCGCTGCCATATCGACAGCTCCACCCCCAACCCGGAATACTGGGATTTTATCTACCAGTATATCCGGCAGTATGATGCCGTTATCTTTACCATGCGTGAATATGTCAAAGAAGGCGCGGAAGTCCCCAACCTTACCCTGATCACGCCCTCGATCGACCCGTTGAGCTCCAAAAATGTGCATCTTGAGCCGGAAGAGGCCGCCGCGATGATCCGCCGCTTCGGGGTGGAGCAGGACCGGCCGCTGATTGCCCAGATTTCGCGGTTTGACCCCTGGAAAGATCCGCTGGGCGTGATCGAGGTTTACAAGATGGTCAAGAAAGAGTTCCCCAGCGTGCAGCTGGCCCTGGTCGGCTCGATGGCGACCGATGATCCCGAAGGCTGGGATTACCTCTATCACACCCTCCGCCGGGCGGGCGAAGATTACGACATCAAGATTGTCACCAATTTCAACGGGATCACCAATATCGAGGTGAACGCTTTCCAGACCGCCGCTGATATCGTCCTGCAAAAATCGCTGCGCGAGGGTTTCGGTTTAACCGTGGCCGAGGCGCTCTGGAAGGGCACGCCGGTAATCGGGGGCAATGTCGGCGGGATCAGGCTGCAGATCGAAGACAGCGTGAGCGGCTACCTGGTGGATACGGTTGAAGAATGTGTTGACCGGGTGCTGACGCTTCTGCGCAACCCCTCGCTGGCTCATGATTTTGCAATCGCCGGCAAAGAAAAAGTTCGTCAAAATTTTTTGGTCACCCAGAATGCCCTCGCCTACCTGCGCCTCCTGCACAAGCTGAACTACCTTCCATAGGGTCCGCCTAGCCGGGGGATGGGGTTGGTGTCTAGCAAGCGGCTATATTTGGAAATCGAATAATTTCAGTAGCCACTGTTGTAGGATATATGGGTGGATTTATTCTTGCTATGATATTTAATACCGATGGTGTAGACCCGGGTGGGGGGAGAACAAATAATGCCTGGGTAATATGGGGAGCTGTTCTCATTTGCGCAATTCTGATTGGTATTATTTTTGCTTTTATATTCAAACAAAGACGTAAAACTGTAAGAGGATAAATATTATATTTGTTAGGTAATTATAGGCGGGCGATGCCGGTCGTGCCCGTTTGTTGGAAGGGCCCGGCAAATCGAAGCCGGACAGTAAAGAAGCGGCGACAGATCAGGCGCGGCTGACCAGCCGGTAAACAGCGGGGATTACTGCCAGCAGCAGGACGGTTCCCGTGATCTGGCCTCCGATAATCACGACGGCCATGGGGGCCTGCAGCTGGCTCCCTTCGCCCAGGCCCAGCGCCAGGGGGACGAGCCCCAGGATGGTGGTAATGGTGGTCATCAGGATCGGGCGGAGCCGGGCGGCGGCCCCTTCAATGATGGCGCTGCGCAGCGCAAGATTGCCCGCGCGGCGCTTCTGGTTGATCAGATCGATCATGATGATGCCGCTGTTGACCAGGACTCCGGAAAGCACCACCGCCCCGATGAGCGCCGGCACGCTGATGCTGTTTCCGGTCAGCAGCAGCGCGGCGATACCGCCGGTAAAGGCCAGGGGGACGGTGGCGATAATGATCAAAGGGTGCAGGAGAGACTCGAACTGGGCCGCCATGACCAGGTAGACCAGGAGCAGCGCCAGCAGCAGGACCAGCTCCAGCTCGTCGAAGACCTCGCTCATCAGAGCAGCCGTGCCGCTGGTGCGGATCGTGTATCCCGGCGGCAGCTCCATGGCGGCGGCAATTTGCATTGCCTCCCGGCTTGCCGCGCCGAGATTGCCCCGGTACTGAGCCTGCACGATCCCCACCGCCTCCCGGTTCTCCCGCGTCAGGCCGGCCGGACCTTCTCCCTGCGAGAAGCGGGCCACCTCGCCCAGCCGGATGAAGGCGCCCGAGGGCGAGTAGAAGCCGATCTTTTCCAGGTCGCCGAGGGTACTGACGGCGCTTTCTTTGTAGCGCAGCACCAGGTTCAAGATCCCCCCCTCCGTTTCCAGCCGCGCCACCGGCGCCCCCTCCAGCGCCTGGCGCACCACCGTGGCGATCTGGTAAAGGGTTACCCCTTTCCGCAGCGCCGCCTGGTGATCAAGGTGCAGCTGAATTTCAGGCCGCCTCTCCTCCAGCAGCGATTGCACTCCGGTTATATCCGGCAAAGCGGCCAGCCTGCCCGTTAGTTCCTGCACGATCTCATTTACCTTCCCGGGGTTGTCACCCCCCACGGTCAACTCCAAATTGGTCTCCAGGCCGGAAATATCGAGCAGTGAAGCCCGGCTGAAAGATATGCGGGCATCTTCATCCATTGCCGCCGCTTTCTGCTGCAGCGCGGCGGCGATCGCCGCGCTCTCATTCTTGCGGTGCGGCTCGACAAACACTTTGATCTGCGCCTTGTTGGCGTTACCGCCTTCCACCGGTATTCCAAAAAAAGCGGGTTCTCCAACCCTGCTGGTATATGAGGCCACTCCTTCCTGCCCGGCCAGGATCTCTTCCAGCGCCGTTGCGCAGCGGTCGGTCTGATCGAGAGTGCTCCCGGGCGGCAGGGTGATCTCGATCGAGAACGAGGCCTCATCGGGTGAAGGAAAGAGATTGGTTTCCAGGGCGGGAAAGAGCAGCAGGCCCAAAACTACAAAGGCGAACCCG
>CAZPET010000171.1:0-4604 GCA_964585625.1 uncultured Syntrophomonadaceae bacterium | reverse complement strand
AAATCGTGCACCGGCGCAGCTTCAAGCTGGAGCGGCTCATCGGGATCGGGGCGGCGGCGGGGCAGATGGTGCCGCTGCTGGCGGAGAGGATCGGGGTTCCTTTCACGGTGCACCGTGTGGCCCCGGTGGCCAACGCTCTCGGCGCCGCGGTGGCGAGGCCGACCCTGGCGGTGCATCTTTATGCCGATACTCAGCAGAAGCGCTTTGTCATCGACCAGGAGGGGATTGAAGGGGCAATCAAGAATCCGTCCAATTTCCAGCTTGCCGAAGCCGAAGAGCTGGCCCTGGAGCACCTGTCCCGGCTGGCCGAAGCCAAGGGGGCCGGCAGCTACGCGAAGGAGGCGCGCGTGGACCTGGCCGAGCAGTTCAACATGATCCGCGGCTGGGGCAGGGTGGGGAAGATATTCCAGGTCAGGGTGCAGATCGCTCCCGGCCTGATCGATGAGTTCAAGGGGGTGGTCGATTGAAACCGACCGGGCTGCTCTTTTTTCCTGCTTTCGACTGGGCGATTTCGCCAACACATCCGGAGCGAGAGGAGAGGCTTCTCTATACGCGGGATCAGATCTTCGAAGAGGGGATCATCGATCTGCCCCAGATTCGCGAATATCAACCGCGCCTGGCATCGCCGCAGGATATCGCCCGCGTTCATTTTTGTGTTCCCTCCGTGGAGAGCATCGCCACCGAGGCTCACCTTGTCTCCGCCGGCGGGGCGCTGGTTATCGGCGACGCTTTCATGGAGGGCGAGGTGAAGAACGGCTTTGCCATCATCCGGCCGCCGGGACACCATGCCATGACCGTGGCTCACGGAAACCGCGGCTTCTGCAATATCAACAACGAGGCGATCATGGTCGAATATCTGCGCCGCAAATACGGGCTGCGGAGGGTCGCCATTGTTGATACCGACGTGCATCACGGCGACGGCACCCAGGAGATCTACTACCACGACCCCGACGTCCTCTTCATCTCTTTTCACCAGGACGGGCGGACCCTTTACCCGGGCAGCGGCTTTATCGAGGAGCTGGGCTGGCCGCCGGCCTGGGGGACGACGATCAATATACCCCTGGCCCCGTATACCACCGATGAGGGGATCCTATACACGGTCGACAACCTGATCCTGCCGCTGCTCGAGGAATTCAAGCCCGAGCTGGTGGTGAACTCGGCGGGACAGGATAACCATTACAGCGATCCGCTGGCCAATATGCTCTTTACCGCTGCCGGGTATGCCGGGTTGAACCGCAGGCTGGCTCCCGATATCGCCGTCCTCGAAGGAGGTTACTCTGTGGAGACCGCGCTGCCTTACATCAACCTGGCCCTGATCATGGCCATGGCCGGGATCGATCACTCCAACCTGCGCGAACCGGACTATGAACGCAGCGCCTTTCAAGAAAACCCCGACAACATAGAGCGGCTCAAGAAGATCGCGGCGCTGCAGCTGGAGAACTTTCGCCGGCGCAAGGAGGAGCAGGCCGCCCTGAAGAAGAAGCATGGAGACGACTTTTTCAGCGCCGGCCGGCGGATCTACTACGATACGGACAATATCAGCGAAAACCAGGAGATCAGACAGCGTCTCTGCGGCAATTGCGGCTCTTACCGGGTGATTGACTCCACGGCCATACATGCCGGCGGCAACCGATACCGCGTGCTCTGTTTCAGCATACCCCTTTACAGCTGCCCCGACTGCCGGGAAGAAGCTCGCGCCGCTTACTGCGACTCTCTTGAGAAGGGCGGCTTCGATTATGATTATATCTATCTGCAGGACCGCGCCGCCGACGACTACCGCCGCTTTGACTGCAGCAGCGATACCGAAGAGGCAATTCCGTAATGGGCGGGGGGTTTTTAGGGTCAGAAAGGCACCTTTGAAGAGAAATCATGCTGTGGTATGATATATATAACAAATAGTCTGGAGGGTGAGCTTCTAAACTGACTGCTGAAAAAGCTATACTGGTTGGACTGGAGAGAGCGGGAGGGGGGCTCGGGATTGCTGCCGGGATGGAGGAACTGGCGCTGCTGGCGGAGACTGCCGGCGCGGAGGTCCTCTCGACGATGGTGCAGCGGCGCGAGGCTCCGGATCCCGCTTACTATATCGGCATCGGAAAGGCGCATGAGCTGTCGGAAGCGGTGGCGTATTCAGGCGCAGGCCTGGTAATCTTCAACGATGAACTTTCACCGTCCCAGGTGCGCAACCTTGACCGGATTCTCGGGGTGAAGACCGTTGACCGCACCGCCCTGATTCTCGATATATTTGCCCGGCGGGCCCGTTCCCGCGAAGGGAAACTCCAGGTGGAGCTGGCCCAGCTGCACTACCTGCTGCCGCGGTTGACCGGGTTGGGCAGCCAGCTTTCCCGCCTCGGCGGGGGAATCGGCACGCGCGGCCCCGGGGAGACGCAGCTCGAAGTCGACCGCCGCACCATCCGGCGGCGGATCGGCGATCTGCAGCGCGAAATCAGCGGTTTGCGCCGCCACCGAGCGCTGCACCGGCAGCAGCGCCGGCGGAACCGTTACCCGGTCGCCGGGCTGGTGGGCTATACCAATGCCGGCAAGTCAACCCTGCTCAATGCCCTCACCGGGGCCGATCTCTACACCGAGGATAAGCTTTTTGCCACCCTGGACCCCTCGGTCAGGCGAGGCCGGCTGGAAGACGGCCGGGTGATCCTCTTTGCGGATACAGTGGGCTTTATCCATCACCTGCCCAAACAGCTGGTTGCCGCCTTCCGGGCCACCCTGGAAGAGATCGCTGCCGCCGATATCCTGCTCCACGTGGTTGACATCAGCCACCCGCAGTATCCAGCCCAGATCGAGATCGTGCGGCGGCATCTGTCCCGGCTGGATCCCGGGTTTGAGCGGCGGGAGCTCCTGGTTTTCAACAAGATCGACCTCCTGGAGAGCATTGCGGAACAGTCCTTCCTGGAGCGCGAATACCCGGGAGCCTGCTTTGTCTCCGCACGGCAGGGCGAGGGCTTGGCCTGTCTGAAAGAGACGCTGGCCCGGATCATCGACCGGCAGAACGAAAGGGTAAAAGCTTACCTGCCTTACCGGCAGGGCGCCCTTCTGGACCAGATCCGGCGCTCGGGAAATGTCCTCCGGGTGCGCTACCGCCCCCTTTACATCGAGGTGGAGGCGCGGGTGGATCCTTCTCTTTCCAGGAAACTGGCCCCTTACAGCAGGCCGCCGGAGCAGGACCCCGCGCCGAAACAGTCCGCGGAGGCGGAGGCCCGAGATGTCTGAACACAGCTGGCTTTTTGACCTGGACCTGCCGGAAAAGCTGCAAAGTTTCGTTTCCCGATCACTGCAGAGAGCGAAAAAACGCTGGGACGAGATCGACAGCGTGGTTTTTCACAACCAGCGCCGCGTCCTGGAGGCGCTCCAGGAGCAGAAGATCGGCGAAGCGGATTTTCTGGACAGCAGCGGCTACGGTTACGGAGATACCGGCCGCGAGAAGCTGGAGAGGGCCTGCGCCCGTATTTTCGGGGGAGAGGCGGCCCTGGTTCGCCCGCAGATTGTTTCGGGCACACATGCCCTGGCGGCAACCCTGTTCGGGCTGCTCCGCCCGGGAGAGCTGCTGCTCTGCCTGACGGGGCCGCCTTACGATACCCTGCAGGCGGTGATCGGCAACCGCGGGGAGGAGACGGGGACCCTGGCTGAATGGGGGATCCGCCACCGCTACGCAGCTCTCCGCGCTGACGGTTATCCGGACCTGGATGCCCTTGAACCGGGTCTGCAGCCCCGGGTGGCTTATATCCAGCGCTCGGCCGGATACAATGTGGAGCAGGCCTCTTTGACCACTGAGCAGATCGGAGCCCTGGTAAAAGAGGTGCGCAGGAGCTATCCCGAAGCCTGCATCGTGGTGGACAATTGCTACGGTGAATTTACCGGGACAGAGGAGCCTCTCCAGGCCGGCGCAGACCTGATCGCCGGTTCTTTGATCAAGAACCCGGGCGGGGGGCTGGCCGGAAGCGGCGGCTACGCCGCCGGCCGGCGCGAACTGGTGCAACGGGTTGCAGCGCACTTGACGGCGCCCGGACTTAACGAGAAGCTGGGAGCTTTTACCGGGAAACGCAGCTTTTTTCAGGGTCTTTTCATGGCCCCGGCCCTTGTTGGAAACGCCCTGAAGAATGCTCTCTTCGCCGCGGCCCTCTTTGAGGAGATGGGTTACGAGGTCAAGCCCCGCTGCGAAGAGCCGCGGGGTGATATCGTCCAGGCGATCATTCTGGGGAGCTCAGAGAAGCTGCTGCGCTTCTGCCAGGCGGTCCAGGAAGCATCACCGGTAGAATCATACCTCACCCTGGAACCGGGCCCGCTGCCGGGCTACGAGGACCCGGTGGTAATGGCCGCGGGGACCTTCTTCCAGGGAGCGACCGGTGAACTTACCGCCGACGGGCCGCTGCGCGAACCGTACGCCGTCTTCATGCAGGGCGGTTTGACCCTGCCTCACGCCCTCTGGGCCACCTGCGCCGCCGCCAAAGCCCTCCTAATTTAGATGTCTCATGTTAGTCATCCTGAGCGAAGCGAAGGATCTCAAAGCCGGGCTATCGCCAATAGCAAATGGAAGCGAGATTCTTCGCTGCGCTCAGAATTTCCACGTGTTAGCCACACCACGATAAATG
>CAZPET010000170.1:2379-4624 GCA_964585625.1 uncultured Syntrophomonadaceae bacterium | reverse complement strand
TGACAATGTGCCTGCTTGGCGGGCTGCTCATGCTGGTTCTGTACAAGCGCCACAAGGAATACGCCTAAACAGAAAGGTGACAGGGGACGGTTCCCTGTCACCTTTTCTCTTTTCTTCTGCGGAATAACGAGAGACCGCCAAAACCGCCGATAATAGCCATGTAGAAGCCGAAGTCATACCACCAGCCGGTATTGAATACTTCGTAGACTCTAATGTTTTTGCTAAAAAGGCCTATGATCAGGGAAACCGGAGCAATCCAGCCGTGCCAGATCCCCCAGAGGAATCCCGCCGGTTTATTAAAGCTGTATGTCCCGTCTCCGGGGATACACCCGGCCAGCGCAAATAAAAACAAGGTCAATACCAGGGCCGCGCTCCACAAAAGTACTTTCTTTCTCACGGTTAAACCTCCCCAAATATCTAACCTTTTTTGAGGGGACAGAAAAAATGTCCCCTACCAAATTCTTGAGATCCTTCGCTGCGCTCAGGATGACAACCATGGTGACAATACAGGCTTTCTTTCCTCTGCTGTGGTCTTTCAGCCCGGTTTAACTGAACGCTGCAACCGGCTTTCTAAGATTTCGTAAATAGCAGGCCCACCCCCTGTCACCTGATAAAGGGAATTAGAACGCCGTAGCCTTCTTTCTCCATCCCTTCCAGGGGGATAAAGCGCAGTGCGGCGCTGTTGATACAGTAGCGCAGGCCGCCTTTATCTTTGGGTCCGTCAGGAAAGAGATGTCCCAGGTGAGAATCGCCGGTCCGGCTGCGCACCTCTGTGCGGGTCGTGCCAAAGCTGCGGTCTTCCTTCTCCACGATGGCACTGCGGTCAACAGGCCGGGTAAAGCTCGGCCAGCCGCATCCCGCATCATATTTATCCGATGAGAAGAAAAGCGGCTCGCCGGTAACGATATCCACATAGATACCGCGGGCATGATGATCCCAGTATTCGTTGTCAAAGGGCGGCTCGGTGGCGTCAAACTGGGTCACCTGGTATTGCCTCCTGGAAAGAGCTTTTTTAATCTCTTCGGGATCAGGTTTTCGATATTCGCGTGACTCTACGGGCTTCTTTCTTTGAGGCAAAGAAGATAGATCGACGTGACAGTAACCGCCCGGGTTTTTCTCCAGGTAATCCTGGTGATACTCTTCCGCCAGGTAGTAGTTTTCGAGAGGGAGCACCTCGGTGACAACCGGCTTCCGGTATTTTTTCTGCTCAGCAGCAGCGGCGGCGCGGGCGATTTCCAGGTCGGCGGGATCACGGGAATAAATCCCCGTGCGGTACTGCGTACCCCGATCATGGCCCTGCCGGTTTTTGCTCGTGGGGTCGATTATTTTGAAAAAGTGTTCCAGAAGGGTCTGCAGGCTGATTCTGGCTGGGTCGTAAGTAATCTGCACCGTTTCGGCGTGGCCGGTGGAGGCGATCTCCTCGTAGGAGGGGCGAGCGCCCCTGCCGTTGGCATAGCCTACGGAGGTGCGGAGCACCCCGTCGAGGCGGGCAAAGTAGGCCTCGACCCCCCAGAAGCATCCGCCGGCCAGCCAGATCTCGCGCGGCCCATTCAAGCTCTGATCAATTTGTTCCATCCTGATCATCACTGTCCTCAAATTTTTATGCAGGCGGCCCGCAGGCCGCCCGAAATTGCTGCCGGTTACTGCAAAACCAGGCAGTCGGCGGGCGGGGGTGGAACCCCGCCCCTACCACTTACAGGTAGCAGCCCGCTCAATCATCACCTGTCATATTTCCCTCCAACCTCTAACTTCCCACTTCCAACCTCCAATAGGCTTATTCGCTGCAGCGGCAATCACAGCCGCAGCTCTGCTGCTCCATGGTTTTCGGGGCGGGCGCCTTGACCACGAAAAACTCCAGCACCTCGTCGTCCCGGTTGAGGGGCTGCATTTTGGTCCGGTAAGGGATCGCCACAATGCTGCCGGCGGGATAGCTGCGCTCATCCTGTCCCTCCAACCTTAAGGTGAGCTTGCCCCGCACCACGACCATGTAAACATGAGAATTGGCATGATGCTCGGGCAGCGCCTCACCTTTCGGCAAAACCATGTGATTGATAGCAACATGGTCATCCTCGATAATTTTTTCAACGGTTTTTTGATCGGTTTTTGTAAAGGTATAATTCGTTTCAATCATGGTAAAACCTCCTTTCACTATTTATAGTGTATGGCCTTTTGCGGACATTTATCGATGCAGTCTAGACAGAGAAGACAGAGCCCCTTCTCGATGCCATGCTTTTTTTCGGCAGTC
>CAZPET010000170.1:0-2279 GCA_964585625.1 uncultured Syntrophomonadaceae bacterium | reverse complement strand
GTCTAGACAGAGAAGACAGAGCCCCTTCTCGATGCCATGCTTTTTTTCGGCAGTCCGCCGGACAGCGCCGCCTTGGCAAATCCTGCCGCACATGCCGCAGCCGCTGCACTGATCGGCGTCCACTGTAAGCGAGCGCGCGGCCCGGTTTGCGGTAAGGCGGAGGATCGTCCCGTAGGGGCAGAGATAACGGTGCCACAGCTCTTCGGGGAAGAAAAGGGTTAAGCCGCTACCCAGGATCAGCAGAGCAGGCAGCACCGGCAGCTTCCGGCCGGTTTTCATCACAAAAACAAAGGCGAGCAGAAAGAGCGCCAGGAAGCCGTAACGGAAGAAGGGATGCCTGAGCAGCCGCGGTATCTTCAGTGCACCGATCTTCAGCTTTCTTTTGATCCAGGTGACCGCTTTCATCAGCGTGTTGATCGGGCAGAGCCAGCCGCAGTAGAACCGGCCGAAGAAAAGGGCCAGGATCACGCTCAGCGCAAAGAGACCCATCCACAGCTGCATCTTGCCGGTGATGATCAGGACCGCAAATAGAGCTAAAAATATGATTTGCGTGATTTTCTGCCACATTCTTGTCACAGCGCTTAACACTCCTCGACGATATTTCCATCCTTTGATATGGTCACCACGTGCCAGGGGATCAGCTTGCCGCTGCTGCGCAGAGCCGATTTGATCGTCTCGAGCAGCCCCCCGCAGCAGGGGACATCCATCTTCAGGACGGCGATGCTTTTGATCTCATGCTGCTTCAATATTTCAGCCAGCTTTGCCGCGTAATCGAACTGATCGAGCTTCGGGCAGGCGATCAGGGTGATCTTGCCGCGCATGAAGGCCTCATGGAGATTGGCATAAGCGTAGGCGGTGCAGTCGGCGGCGATCAGCAGGTGAGCGCGATCCAGGTAGGGTGCGTTGACCGGAACCAGCCGCAGCTGGCAGGGCCACTGGCGCAGCTGCGAGGCGGCGGCAGGCGCCCGCGAAGAGCTCCCTACAGGAGGCGGCGCCGCCGGCTGGATCGTCCGCACCTCGGTGCCCCGGCAGCCGCAGTCCAGGTTCGATATAGTGCAAAGAGGATCCGCTTCAGCGCAGCTCTCCTCCAGCTCCTTTTTCTCCAGATGTTTTTGCACCGCGGCCTCGTCAAAGGGAGCCGCCTCTCTCTCTTCAATGGTAATCGCTCCGCTAGGGCATTCCGGCAGGCATGCGCCTAGCCCGTCACAGTAAGATTCTGAAACCAGCTTCGCTTTACCGTCGACAAGCTGCAGTGCCCCCTCGGCGCAGGCGCTGACGCAGAGGCCGCAGCCGTCGCATTTTTCGGGATCAATCTTGATGATCTCTCTTTTCATGACAACTCCTCCCTTCTTTTCTCTTGTCCTTGCAGCTTCAGTATAGTAAGATCAGCTCGATAAGTCGGTAGCCACAGCTACAAAATGACCGGGAGGCGGTAACTATGCTGGAAAACTTTACACAGGTTCTTGTTAAATCGCCCCTCTTTGCGGGCGTCAACAGGGAAGAGCTCCCCGCGATGCTCGACTGCCTGCAGCCGCGGGAAGCTTCATATCAAAAAGGCGCGTATATCACCACGGCGGGCGGACCTCTCGGGGGTGTCGGCGTTATTCTTGCGGGGAAGGCCGCCGTGATCAAGGAGAGCGCCGGCGGCGACCGGGTGGTGATGACCATGTTAAAACCGGGGGATCTTTTCGGCGAAATTGCCGCCTTCGCGGAGAAACCGCGGTGGCCGGCCACGGTGCAGGCACAGGAAATCTCGGCCGCGATCTTTCTACCGCGGGAAAATATTGTGGGCAGGTGCGCCGAAAACTGCATCCGGCACCGGGTTCTGATCAACAATATGCTCCGGCTCATCTCGGAGAGGGCCCTGATGCTGAATCAAAAGGTAAACTATCTGACGATAAAAAGCATGCGCGGGCGGATCAGCGCCTTTCTGCTGGATCACTACCGGAAAGTAGGACAGGCCACCTTTACCCTGCCGCTGAACCGCAGCGAGATGGCTGATTTTCTAAGCGTCTCCCGCCCCTCCATGTCGCGGGAAATAAGCCGGATGAAGGAAGAGGGCATTATTGACTATCACCTGTCCACCTTCCGGATATTGGACCCCGATGCTTTGCAAAGATCAGCCGGATAGCGAGCAGCGGCCTGTAGGCATTTCTCGGGACGTAACGGTTGCCGGAACCGATGCCTCTCTCTGCAAAATCCCCTCATTTATCCTCCCGGGCCATGTTTTACTGTATAATAATTATATGTATCTTTATAAATACGGAGGCCGGTTCATT
>CAZPET010000169.1:0-4662 GCA_964585625.1 uncultured Syntrophomonadaceae bacterium | reverse complement strand
GCTTTGTTACCGCAACGCCGGTTAAAGACAGCCAAGGCGAATTAATCGGTGCGGTTGTCATCCTGAAGAAGCCTTCGGATATTCACAGCCTGGCCAACAAGATTGCCGGCACGCAAGCCCGCTATACTTTTAAGGATATTATCGGATCCGATCCCTGCTTTGTCAAAACCTTGAACCTGGCCCGTAACGCGGCAAAAAGCCCTTCCAATATCCTGTTACAGGGGGAAAGCGGCACCGGCAAAGAACTGGTTGCCCAGGCGATCCATAACGCCAGCAACCGTTGCCTGGGACCGTTCATGGCCATAAATTGCTCTGCCATTCCGAAGGAGTTGCTGGAAAGCGAGCTGTTTGGTTATGAAGAGGGTACTTTTACCGGAGCTCTAAAGGGGGGTAAACCGGGCAAATTTGAATTGGCCGATGGCGGCACCGTTTTGCTTGATGAGATTGGCGATATGCCTCTGAACATGCAGGCTGCCCTGTTAAGGGTGATCCAGGAGAAAAGCGTTACCAGGCTCGGTTCAGCGAAAAGCATTCCCGTGGATATCAGGATAATCGCTTCATCCAACAAAGAGATTCAAGGGATGGTCAGAAAGGGAACATTCCGGGAAGACCTGTTTTATCGTCTGAATGTCGTCAATATATCGCTGCCCTCATTAAGAGAACGGAAGAAAGATATACCTTTGCTGGTCGATTACTTCATCAAGAAAATGAACCTGAAGCTAAATAAACGCGTTAACGGAATTGCCCCCGGATGCATGGAGAGATTGGTTGATTATCCATGGCCCGGCAATATCCGGGAGTTGGAAAATATTATTGAGTATTCCGTTAACGTTTGTGAGGATAACCGGATGATCGGGCCGCAATGTTTGCCGGATGAACTGAAAGGTGAGCGCGGCAGGGAAATGAAGCAAGGCGGAATTGCATCCTACCATGTTACCCTGGAAGAATTGGAAAAAAAACATATTGAAAATATTTTGACAGCCTTTGATGGCAACAAGACGCGGGCATCCCGGGTCCTGGGAATTGATCGGGGCACATTGTATAACAAGATCAAAAAGTATCATATTGCCATTTAAAGTGTTGCATAATTGAACACTGTTGAAAAACACCACGTTTAAATAATCAACACTTGTCATGTGATCGGTGGCCGAATCCTTGGTTTGAAAGGGTTTGGCCGTTTTTTTATGCTTGGCATTACATTTGCGTAATTAAGCAGGGAGTCAAGATAATCAAGCTGATATAAGGAGGTTGATTACAAAAAGGTAAGCAGATCGAAATCGCGGCAGGACCAAAAGCAAGAGACGCAGCAAAGTATAAGACAAGGAGGCAGAAGACAAACGATGAGTTTCCCAACAGAGGATTTATCAATCACAGTTGGGAAGGCCGAGGCCTTCGGGGCGCAGAGAGAGGCGGTAGCCGGTATTGATGCAAAGCTCTGCATCAACTGCGGCACCTGCCGCCGTACCTGTCCGACCGAGGCGATCTCGGAGTACCAACGCGTGATTTGCCGTTACTGCCCGGATTGCGCCGGGGGACCGCAGATGTTTTATGACGAGGCTACCATATATGCCGGCGAGCATGCCTGCAGTATTGCCTGCCCGCTGGGCACCATCCCCGAGGGGTATGTCAACAAGATCGCCGAGGGCAAGTTCGAGGAAGCCTACGAGCTAATTGCCGAGCTGAACCCGCTGCCAGGTGTCTGCGGCCGGATCTGCAACCACCCCTGCATGGACGACTGCAAGCGAGGCCTGCTGATCGACGAACCGGTCAATATCCGCGGGCTGAAGCGCTTTGTCACCGACAGGGTCAGCCCCAGGCTGAAGCCCTTTATTCAAAAGTATGACACCAGGATCGCGGTAATTGGGGCCGGTCCGGCCGGGATCATGGCGGCCTTTGATCTGTCGAAAAAGGGCTACAAGGTAACCATATTCGAAGCCGGGCCCGAACCGGGCGGCATGATGAACACCGGTATTCCCGCCTTCAGGTTGGACAAGGCGGTTCTGCGTGCCGAGATCGCTGCCCTGGAAGAGGCCGGCATCGAGATAGTATATAATGCGAAGATCGGCAAAAATCCGACTATAGACGATCTGTTTAAAGAAAAGTATGCTGCGGTGGTCCTGGCGGTGGGCGCTACCAGGGGGATGGTTCTCCCGATCGAGGGAGCCACTGCGGATACGGTTTATGATGCCGTTTCTCTCATGACGCGCATCAACAAGGGGGTTCCGCAGACCATCACGGGGCACAACCGGCCGATTGACTACGGGAGAGTAGTAATCATCGGTGGCGGTTCGGTGGCGCTCGATACAGCCCGGGCCCTTCTGAGAAGGGGAGCAACTTCGGCTACCTGCGTCTGTATTGAGGATGATGAAACCATGCCGGCGATGCCCGCCGAGATCGAGGATGCGCGCAAAGAGGGCGTGCAGTTTGTTACCTGCAGCGCCCCCACCAGGATTCTGACCGAATGGACTACGGTCAAAGGGGTGGAGTTCCGGAAGGTCAGCGAGATCAACTGTGATCCCCATGGCCGGATGAATCCGGTGACAATTGAGGGCACGGAATTCACCCTTGATGCCGAGACGGTGGTCTTTGCTACCGGGCAGAAGCCCGATCTGCGCTTTATCGCCGACGGCGCCGGGCTGAGGCTGAATGAGGCCGGTTTGCCGGAGCATGACCGGGAGACCCTCATGACAAACAGAGAGGGCCTCTTCGTGGCCGGAGATATGGTTACCGGCAAGGGTTCCGTGATCGATGCCCTGGCATCGGGAAGAAAAGCAGCCCTCGCTGTGGATAACATGCTGCAGGGCCGGGGGCTTTCGCAGCGCGTGGAACACACTCTGACCCCGGCGGACAGCTCCGAGAAGATCTTCCCGGCCATGCTGGAAGAACTTGAACCCCAGGCCATGCCCGAGAGAAAGGACCGTGACGGCTTTGCCGAAATTGAGCAGGGCTACAGCGAGCACCAGGCCATTCTCGAAGCCAAACGCTGCATGAAATGCGGCTTCGAGGTTGTAAATGAGGAGCGCTGCATCGGCTGCGGTATCTGCGCCCAACTCTGTCCCCAAAATGCCATCTCCATGGTCAAGCCGACTACGAAGGAGGGGAAGTAACGTGAAAACGATTGAACGCGAGGTAATCGTTGTCGGGGCGGGGCCCGGCGGATCAGTTTGTGCCTCATACCTGTCACGCGCAGGAATTGACGTGCTGCTGCTGGACAAAGAGAAATGGCCGCGCGACAAGCCCTGCGGGGACTCCCAGGCGGAAGTGACCATGTCGCATGTCAGGGAACTCGGGGGATTTGATGAAGTAAAGAAGGTGGGCTATCCCAACAAGGGGCTGCTGCTGACATCACCGAACCATGAGAAATGCTACCTGCCGGCCTCGGGCGAGCGGTTCACCACCCCCCGGCGTATTTTTGACAATATCATCAAGGATCTGGCCCTCCGGCACGGAGCGGAGCTGCTGGAGGAATGCTGGGTCTACGATGTGATCAAGGAAGACGGTTTCGTCAAGGGGGTCAGGGCCAAGTACCGGGGGGAATATGTTGAATTCCGCTCCAAGCTGGTTATCGGCGCAGACGGATCCCACTCCAGGGTGGCCAAATCCATCGGGCAGTTCCCGGATGATCCGGCAAGTGTAGCCGTGGTCGGCCGGTGCTACTATGAATATGTGCCCATGGAAGGCTACCTCGAGATCCACTTTGATCAGAACGTGCTGCCCGGCTACGTGTGGATCTTTCCATCCGGAAAGGATCCGGTCACCAATGTGGGCCTGGGATTCAATGCCGAGATTTACATGAAGGAACAGATGAAAGGCCGGACCCTGGAGGATTTCTTGCAGGTATTTATCGAGAACAACCCGCATGGTGAACGGCTGAAAAATGCCCGCCGGATTGGGCCGTGGAAGGGCTGGCGCATTCCCAGCGGCCCCCAGGCCATGGATAATTACGGCTCCGGGGTGATGCTGATCGGTGATGCCGGCAGCATGGTCCTTCCTTTAACCGGTGAGGGTATCGGGCCGGCCATGGAAACAGCCAGGATGGCGGCCGATACTGCCATGGAAGCGCTGGCGGCGGGCGATTTCTCGGCCGACTTCCTCAAACGCTACGCGGACAAGCGTCATGCCATGTATGATGCCAAATACCAGTCAATCAAAGCGCTGGAAAATGCCTTCCGCTCTCCTGAAACGATCAACGGTTTTATCCACAGGTTCAACACCGACGAGGCGTTCAAGCAGCAGGTGGTCAGCCAGATGTTGTTCTCGGAAGCGAAAAAAGAATGATCTTTTATCCAGTGTAATTCACGTGTAACCAGGGGCAGCCCCTGGTTACACAAATCAAGGGGCTTCCGTACGCCGGAAGCCCCTTCCCTTGATAAGCTGGTGGGCCATCCAGGTTTCGAACCCGGGACACCCTGATTAAGAGTCAGGTGCTCTACCAGCTGAGCTAATGGCCCTTACACTCAGGATTTTACTATATTGCGGGGCTAAATACAAGTCTTTTTTACGAGACCTGGTGGGACAACAGGGACGTACCTTTTTGTTCCACCTTTTTCCCCTACGGGCTGAGAAGAGATCACATTTTTTTAGACCGGCCTTGTGTTATACCCTCTAGTCAGCAGGGCCGGATTTGATGCGGTTTGCCTTATACTGGTTAAATTTTTTCAG
>CAZPET010000168.1:0-4677 GCA_964585625.1 uncultured Syntrophomonadaceae bacterium | reverse complement strand
ATGATTCAACGAATAAAAAACAGCACCCACCTCGAGGTCTTCTGAAGCCCTTTCCAATGTATACCTGCGCACCGCCTCAAAGAGGGGATGGCCGGGCGTAACCCACTCCAGGTTATGTTTTTCCGCCGTGTCGCGGTCCATGGAACAGCGGGGATAACGGGCGGCAAGGCCCGGTAACTTCCAGCCCGGCAGCCGTTCAAAACGTTTCAAGGCTTGAGGCGTCCGGTCAGGCTCAAAGGTATGGGGGATCTCTTTGGCAAATCGCAGGTTTAAGGGAACGTACTCCGCCGCCTCGCGGAAAAAGCGGGCCATTCTTTCCGGTACCAGGCGGTGCTCCCGGGCCCGGGCCCGGCGCTCTACCAGCATCTCCAGGTTGAGTTTTTTCGATGCCAGCCCTTCCAGGGCAGTCTGGCAGATCGCCCGGAAGCGGCTTTCATCCACATTTTCCAGCAGCCTTTCTTCAAGATCCACATCGCTCAGTTTGCCGGCGTAATAGTCCCGTAAGATTCGCTCCATATGGGCGGAGGGCAGCACTTCGCCCAGAACGTTGAATACAGCATCATCGTCCAAAGCATCGCGGATCTCCTGGAGCTTCTCCAGAAGGCGCTGCAGAACACGCCCCTCGATTGTATTGGCCGCCGCAAAGTTAAAGATTAGGCAGTCCTTACGCTGACCGTAACGGTGAATACGTCCCATCCGCTGTTCCAGGCGGTTGGGGTTCCAAGGGATGTCGTAATTAAAAAGGATGTTGCAAACCTGCAGGTTGATTCCTTCTCCCGCCGCTTCGGTGGCCACCAGCACCTGGATGGCTCCTTCCCGAAATTGCTGCTCAGTATGGAGGCGGGTGCCGGGTTCGTCACGGGAACCGGGGCTCATCCCGCCGTGGATACAGCCTACACTGAACCCCCACCCTTTGAGTTTGTCTACCAGGTAGTTCAGCGTATCTCTGAACTCGGTAAATATGAGCAGACGCTGTCCGGGATCATCAAAGAAACCTTCTTGGTGCAAAAGATCATTTAACTTTGAAAGCTTGGCCTCGGAGTTAGATTCCTCAACGGCCAGGGCCTGCTCTGCCAGTTCTTTCAGCTCTTCAATTTCTTTGCGAACCTCTTCAGCATTGGCGGTTAAAGTAATCGCTTCCAGCAGCTCTTCCAGCTTCTCGCGTTCGTAATCCTCCATCTCTTCCATCTCATCCGGGTTAGGGATGTCCGGCGGGGCGGTCATGACCAGATCCCTAGCCCGCTTCAACCCTTCTTTTAGCCTGCGAGCCCGGTTTTCAAGACTATGGCGCATGGCGTAGGTGCTGGAGGCCAGTCTGCGCTGGTAAAGGGACATGAGGAAGCCGACAGCGCGGGCTCGAGGATCATCCCCGCGGGCGGCGGCTCTGGCGCTTTGTTGCTTTACAAAACGGGTTATTTTCTGGTAAAGTTCAAATTCAGCACCATCGATCTGAAAATTAACGGTGTGTGGGATGCGTTTGGTGAAAATTTTCTTAGCCGCCCAGGTGCCATCGTCCTGGCGCTCGGGGAAATAAACCATGGCCTCCTTGGTGCGCCGCAGGTAGAAGGGTGCGCGGCGGCGTTCCATCGCTTCATGAATGGAGCTAACATCGGCGTAAACATCACGATCAAGGAGTTGCAGGAAAAGAGTAAAGTTCTCCGGATCACCTTTATGCGGCGTCGCTGTAAGCATCAAGATGTGATCGGAGTTGTCGCGCAGGATTTCCCCCAGGGCATAACGGGCGGTCTTGCGGGACGGCGGGGTCCAGGACATACGATGGGCTTCATCAATGATCACCGCATCCCACTGGACCTGTTTTAAACCGGGCAAGATCTCGCCCCGCTTGGCCAGGTCAAGTGAGGTGATTACCTTGTTCTGCTCCAGCCACTGGTTAACCCCAAACTGGTCGCGGATGTTGGCCCCTTTAAGGACGATAAATTTTTCATCAAATTTCTCCTTCAGCTCCCGCTGCCACTGGAAAGAGAGGTTAGAAGGGCAGACAACCAGGATCCGCTCGGCCAAGCCGCGCAGTTGCAGTTCGCGGATAAGCAGGCCGGCCATAATGGTTTTTCCTGCACCGGCGTCATCAGCCAGCAAGAAGCGGATCCGGGCCGGCTTCAAGAGGTAGTCGTAAACTGCTTCCAGCTGGTGCGGCAGGGGGTCTACCCGGGAGATGGAAAGTCCGAAGTAGGGATCAAATTCATAAGCTATACCTAAGGCATATGCCTGTAAACCCAGGCGTAGAAGCCGGCCATCACCCGTATATGTGAAGCCGGGTGTGGTTACAATGAGGCCGGCGAGATCATTTTCGCTTAACGTAACCCGGCGGAAGCGCTCTGATTGCATACCAACAAGGCCAAGCATCCAGGTATTGTTTCCGCCCTGTTCAGCGGTTTCAACACGCATCGGCTCGTCAAATAAAGTCCCCCTAAGGATTTGTCCTGCACTGGGAATTATCTGATCCACCATACTGACAGCTTACCCCCCATAACAATTACACCAACGCCAGGGACCTGGACACCGTTAATTCAGAATATATCTACTTCTTAAATTAGATATTGGACGAAGATATCCTTTAATTTAACAAGTTTCAGAACAGGGATCCTTCGAGCTTCGCCCTCAGTGGTCCATCTCCGCAATGTCCGTCCCGTGGCCGTGCAAACGCACGCCCAGTGCAGTGATCTCCGCTGCGGCCAGGCGCTCGCCCATCTGCCTGACGCCGTCAGGCGAGCCGTTGAAGCCGTGAATGAGCAGACAGCCGGTCTCGCCGGCGGGGAAAAAGAAAGACTCTGCGCCGAGCATGATTGCCAGCTCTTTTACAGGGTTCTTGCTGGATACTGCTGGGGTTTGGGATTTCATATTTTCACCTGTTGAACATATTTAAGCTGCTCAACTTTTTTCAAAGGAATGTTCAGCTGATGACAGGCCTCTTTCAGCAAGTAATAGGTTTCATCGCATTCGACGACTATCCGGGAGGGGATCTCTTGTTTACCCACCAGGTCAACAATGCGATCAACACAGCGGTGCCCCTCTGCTTCAAGATCCGCCATCATTTCATATCCAATAACCAGGCCCCTGGAAGTGTCCATGATAAGAAAGACTTTGGGATAAAAGGGCCTTTCATTATTCTTTTCCTGAACGGGAAAGGGTGTGAAAAAGGTGTCTGCTTCCCAGGTGCCCCGGCTCTTTTTACCGGAAGCCAAAATTCTTTTTATGCTCACTTCGTCGTCGATGTAAAAAGATACGTAGTTTTTCACGTAGGGCTCGCCCTCGAGGTGCTGGTCGGACCAGACAATTTCCGGGCCCTCCCTGCGCGGCGCGCGGACTAGAAAGACACCCGGCCGATCACACTTCAAAATAGCCTTGCTTGTAAGACAGCGCATGGAAACATGCAGGGCCTGCTGTAAGGCAAAAGTCAAAAAGCGGCATTCCCAGGCATCGATAAACCAGGGAAACAAACCTGGTTCATAGGAGCGAAATCGTGGCCATTGGTTCCTCCCTCTAAACCTTAGCCCCAACTCCTTGATCACTTCTCTATCTTTTGCCTCCAGATCTTCCCGGTCCTCGAATGAAGCCATCAGACACTTTTGCATAAAAAGCAGATCGGGGGAGTAATCATCTGCTTTCTCTGCCATATCAAATATTGATTGCAACCCCTCCGGACCCAGATAAGCCCCCAGAGCAAAGTGTTCACCCAGTTCGCCCATGATGCAGCAATAGGCGATCTCCCCTGTTTCGGGATCCATCACCCCAAAAAGGTCGTCGTTGTACATCCACTCCCAACACCGGGCCTTTTTAAAGGCTTCAGCCGCTTCATAAAGGGCCCGCCATTCATCCAAAGATGGTTCTTTACCGGAGCCGGCTCCTTTTTTGACCGGGGTCATGACCCCTGCTCTCTCCTCCACCGCCACATCCGCACCGCAGCACTTTTTGAATTTCTTTCCGCTGCCGCAGGGGCAGGGTTCGTTCCGGCCGGTTTTGACGGGGGTCTTTACCTCCGGTCGCTCCCCCTCAAGAACAAAGGGTGCAGCAGGCAGGGGCCGTAGGGCCGGTTTTTCGTACTGTTCAAATATCTCGTGTGATGTCCAGCCTTTGAGAATCCACCGGGGAGTATGGTTGGCCAGTTCATTGATCAGGTTTATGAAGGGCTGCAGATCATCAAGGGAGGCAAAATTCAGATCTTCAACAAATAGCTCGACGAGCTGCGTATGCGGCACATCATTTTTGATCAATGATTGGGCAAACAATATCTTCTTCGCTGCCGTATTTTCGGTCCATCCGAATTGCTCCTGCAACTGCCGGCTTAATTTATTTATCTCGGGATGCCAGAGCGAAGAATACCGCTTGTTCACCACTTGCCGTACTTCTTTATCTGTAACCGGCCGGTAGGGGATTTCGGGCCTTTTCCCCTGTTCTTCCAACACCAGGAATTCATCTTCCACTTCCATGTAGCAGTACAGCCCATCCTCAAAGACAAAATCATAGGGGGTGTCTTCTTGATCCAACTCCAAATCCAGGGCATTTTTAATGTACTGCCGATCCAGATCCTCGCCAAAAAATCCGGCAGCCACCCGGTAAAGGCTTTCAAAGTCCATCACGCCGTAAAAATAAAGCAGGCTTTCCACATAGTCTAAAATTAGTTTTTTATCAGGTTTGTTGTCGCACATGTTTCCCCTT
>CAZPET010000167.1:0-4694 GCA_964585625.1 uncultured Syntrophomonadaceae bacterium | reverse complement strand
TGGAAACCCTGGAGCAGTTTAATTACGGGGTAAGCCGTTTTATTATGGGCCTGGGCAAAAAAGTATTATTAGCCAACACGGCGGGGCAGATCTGCGAGAGTTTCCTGGGCACGGATTATTCACGGCTGCCGGTCACCGGGGCCTGGTTGGGCATTTTTCTATTTGCGCTGCAGATTTATTTTGATTTTTCGGGTTATTCCGATATGGCCATCGGTCTTGGGAAGATGTTCGGCTTTACCTATAAGGAAAATTTCAACTACCCCTATATTTCAAGGTCCGCCACCGAGTTCTGGAGGCGCTGGCACATCTCGTTGGGCAGTTTTTTCAGGGACTACGTCTACATCCCCCTGGGCGGCAACAGGAGGCACTATATCAGGAATCTGTTCGTGGTGTGGTCGCTCACCGGCTTGTGGCACGGCGCGAGCTGGAATTTTGTGCTGTGGGGTCTTTATTATTTTGCCCTTATTCTGCTGGAGAAAAAATTTCTTCTGCGAGTGTTCGAAAAGCTGCCGGCTATCGTCTCCAGGTTGTATTTATGGACGGCGGTGCTGGTAGGCTGGGTCTTTTTCTATCATTTGGACTTGGGACAGGCGCTGGAGTTCCTCGGCATCATGTTCGGAGTGAAGGCGTCCGCCTTTTCAGGGCCGGAGGTTACGATCCAATTCTTGAATGGCGCCGTGTTTTTGTTTATGGCCGCTGTTGCCTGCACTCCGGTCATGAAGCATCTGGGTGACCGGGCAAAGGGGCTCCTTCCCGGAAAACCGGAAGGGATTTTCGTGGTGGACAAAGTGCTGAAGCCTTTGGCCAACATGGTCGTCTTTGTTCTTTCAATTATCTTCCTGGTAGGGCAATCATATAACCCGTTTTTGTATTTCAAATTTTAGGAGTCTATGGACCCGCTTCCGATACCCGCTTTAATCGTAAGAGGAGATCGGAAGGCGCTTTGATCCAAAATTGCTGGAGGCTAAGATGATGAGAAAACTGCGGGTGGATGTCGTATTTTTTCTGTTTACCATTACGCTTTTGGGGCTGGCCAATCTTCTCAACACAGAGAAACCCGCGGTCTCCGAGCTTGAACACCGGGCTTTGGAAAAACGGCCGGAATTTAGCGCGCAGACCCTTTTTAGCGGTGCGTACTTTCGGAGCCTTGAAAATTATTACAGCGACACCTTTATTCTCCGTGACGGGCTTGTAAAGGCGAGCCGGGAGATCCAGCAGGCCTTCTCTCTCCTGGGACCCGGTGTTTCAATAGTAACCGCCCCTGAGGAGCTGCAGGTTCCGCCTGAAACGGAGGAGGAACCATCTTCAGAAGAGCCCCGGGAGACTGAAAATCCGCGGGATAACGATCCTGTACTGCCGGAGATGGACGATGGCGACGATCAAAATGTGGGCTACTGGCTTGTTGTGGACGGCCAGGCGGTTCAGTTGTTCAAATTCAACAAGGAGAATTTTGACTTCTATGCCGGCATATTGAACCAATACAGAGCGAAGCTGGGCAAAGGTGTAAAGATCTACTCCATGATCGCCCCCTCCAACAGCGAATTTGTCCAGCTCAAAAAGTACAAGGGGATCACTGATTCACAGAACGAAGCATTGAACTATATGAACAGCAGGCTGAACCCCGGCATCCTGTCAATTAACGTGTATGATGCCTTAAACAGCCATACCGACGAGTATATCTATTTCCGAACGGACCACCACTGGACAGCCCTGGGCGCATATTACGGCTATAGCGCCTTCATGGAAGCCAGGGGGGATGAGCCCGTCCCGCTGGAGAAATACCAAAGGGTCGACCTGGAGGGTTTCCTCGGCAGCTCCTACTCAAAGACCCTCGACAAAAGCCTGGAGAAGAATCCTGATACCGTATCGGTGTATATGCCTTTCACAGAGCACGAATTTACGACATATTACGGTGAGGAGGGCCAAAAGAGAGCGGTCATCGATCTGCAATACGCGGACAGCAAAACAGAAAAATACCTTGTTTTCATCAGCTCGGGCGGCGGAACCTGGGGTGTGATCAAAACAGATGTGGGGAACGGGAAAAGGATCCTGGTGGTGAAGGACTCCTTTGGGAACGCGCTGGTACCCTTTTTGCTGCCGCACTACGAGGAGATCTATATCGTGGACTCGCGGTTCTACAGTATAGGCGCCACGGGTAAGAACATCCTCCAGTTCATTGAGGATAACGGCATCAACGAAGTGCTGTTCATGAATTACATGGAAAACGTAAACTGGCATAAGTTTATGGAAGGCGTCCAGGCGCTTATGGGATCTGAAGGGGATACGGATTAACCGTCCGGGCCGGGTACCCGCCCCCAAATCAGTGCCGTATGGTATAAATCAGGGTAACTATTGGGTGGTTGATAGCAACTTGATGTTCGCCAGCAACGCCATGTTCCCGGTGGAGGCTAGCTTGCTGCGGTCTCAAAGATAAGGTTTGACTTCATTGGAAATATTTTATACAATCCAGGTAAGGAAGTAAGGAGAACCTTACCGGAGGTGAAAGGCAATGAAAGTAATCAAGGTAACTTCAAAAGGACAGGTAACGCTGCCCCAAGAGTTCCGGGAAAAACTTAACATTACCGAAGGAACCTATTTAGTAGCATCGATAAATCAAAACGGAATTCTTTTAAAACCGGCGGTTAACGATAGCACTCTAATCCGGGAACACTGTAAGCAGTATACAGGCAATCAAGAAGGCCTGGAAAGAGCCCGTCAAATATTAAGCAAGGTTCCTAATTCTTTATCAGAGCAAACCCGAAAACTTCGAGATGAATAATCCCATGGAGCAATCCATTTACTTCATCGATACAAGCGCGCTTTTTAAACGTTATGTCGAAGAGGAAGGCTCTTTGACCATTAACAGGTTACTTGATAGTGGTGCGACCTGTTATGTTTCGCTGGCCACTCTTATAGAGGTAGTTTCTAACCTGCGCAGGCTGGTTGATGTTGATAAACTACTTACAGACGAAGAGTTTAATCTTGTTAAAGAAGTCTTTCTTGGGGAAGTTGGCAACGGGACTCTTCAAACTGTTGCTTTAACATCGTGGATCATACTAACCAGCCTGGAGATATGCTCTAACAAATACATCACTCCTCTGGATGCTATTCAACTTTCTTCAGCTCTGTCTTTAGGTGAAGATACTATTTTTGTTTGTTCTGATAGTAAGTTACTGACATTGGCGGTAGACTACGGCTTAAGGACATTTAATCCGGTAAAACAGGACTAATCAGGTACTGACCTGCAATTGTAATTTTACGAGGTTCCCCCCTTTATGCATCCAGCGGCATAAGGGGTATTTTGTGAACGAAATCACCGTATGGGAAAAGCAAATTCCTATTCTTGAGCGGAGCATACGGTGAGGGGGAGCAGTGATGTGGGGCGAGGCATCTCGCCCCTACAGGATTTAATAGAATGAAAACTGGCGAACTGTTAGATAGCTGCATTGGTAACTAGATCTTGTTAAAGAGGACAATCCGGTTTGTGTTCGTGCCGCCGGCGTTATTTTTAATGCCCCAGATATTAGATGTCTTGGTAAACTGCTGCCGGTTAATGACGACGCCGGTACAGTTGAAGCCGGCTTTCAATCCTACCGGGATAATATACTCCTCCAGTTTGATTTTGCCGTGCCTGACCTCGCCGACTTCAAAGGCAACCCACCCGCCGTTCCGGGTAATCCGGAAAAGCTCCTGAAAAACCTCTTTCATAACTGCAGACCATTCTTCCACTGCTGCAGTCATGGTTATCTTCTGTTCAATCTCTGCGGTATTAATATGGTTAAACCAGCACCTTAACCAGTTATCCCTGGAGTACTGCACGATATTTAGAAACGGCGGAGAGGTGACCGTTAGCTGCACCGAGTTTGCCGCAATTTCTTCACTCCGGCAGGCATCGTTCTCCAGGAAGAGTGCTGAGGCCGCGGCATTGTGCAGATTCTGCAGCTCTGCGGGATCAAGGTTTCTGATTAAACTTTTTGATTTCCTGTAAATCAAGCTTTTCGTGTTCCTGTAATCAGGTTCCTGGTTTCTTTTCAGGTTTATTTTAACCTGACTTTCGGGCGAAACCGCCTGGTTGGGGGGGAGGGTGTATACTGAAAAAAATCCCCTGGAGTGTCCGGTCAACCTGCTGGTGGCGGCCATCCGGATCCAGCGGTCGGCGGCATCTTCGAGCTCCGCGCTCCGGCGCTGCTCGAGGTAGTTCCGTATAGAGACGATTTCAGCTTCGGTCCGGGGGTGATAGAACATCGACAGGTCCAGGCCTGCTTTAGCGCCATCTCTGATCGGGATAGTGGCCAGCCGCTCTTTGATCGCGGCCATAGGGGGCGCTTCGAGACGCGGCAAGGCCATAATTTTGCTTAGCGGGTTGATATCATTAGAGATCACCTTGCGGCTCAAGAGGGCGGCCTCGATCACGGTTGTCCCCCTGCCGCTGAAGGGATCATAAACCGGATCGTTTTCCCGGGAAAGCAGCTTGATAAAAAAGCGGGGCAGCTGCGGCTTGAAGCAGGCGCGGTAAGAAATTTCATGGATGGACGAAGCCTGCCGCTGCCTGGAGGTCCAGAACTCATTGATGAACCGCGGTATCTTCTTTCCTTGAACCGTGATTGTATCAACAACGGTCCGGTTATCGGGATCTAATGACCGGTTTTCTTCTTCTGCAAAAGAGAAATTCGCCAGGTGTTCAAGAACCGTTT
>CAZPET010000166.1:0-4706 GCA_964585625.1 uncultured Syntrophomonadaceae bacterium | reverse complement strand
CTAATGCGAGCGGTAATTGATAGATTCGAAGGCGGTTACGCGCTTCTTCTTTTTGGTGATCAGGAGATTAATGTAGAGCTGCCCCGCGAGTTGCTGCCTCCCGGGGCCGGTGAAGGCGACATCCTCGCGGTCTCATTTCAGATCGACCATGAGGCTGCTACGGCGCAGAAAAATAAAATTGCCGGGTTGCTCGACAAATTAAACAAAAATCCGTCGCTGTAGAGCTCTTCTACAATGAGGCTTACCACAAAGAGGCCATGTGCTTGGTTATATGGCAGGGAATAAAAACCCGAGAAATGAACAGGGCTTCAGAATTGATCTCCAAAGCCCTGTTCATTGTTTCAACAAATTACTTATTCGCCGCGGCCAACTCCTCCAGCAAACCGGCCAGGGTTTCCTTGGCGTCTCCCAGGCAGAGGCGGACATGCGGCATCTTGTAAAGCGGGTTCTCCACTCCCGAATAGCCCGGATTCAGGTCGAGGTTATAGATAAAAACATGCCTCGCTTCCTCTACGTTTAGAACAGGCATCCCGTAAATGGGCGTTCCTTCGACAGTATTGGCTGCCGGGTTGACCACGTCGCAGGCGCCGATTACTACCGCCAGGTCGGTTTCGGCAAATTCGGGGTTGATCTGATCCATTTCGCAAAGTTTATCGTAGGGGACATCGACCTCTGCCAGCAGAACATTCATATGCCCGGGCATCCTCCCGGCGACGGGGTGGATCGCAAATTTTACTTCCACACCCCGCGCCTCCCAAAAATCGAGTAGATCTTTCACTTTTCCCTGGGCCTGGGCCAGGGCCATGCCGTAACCGGGGACGATGATTACTTTTTGCGCACCTGCCAGGATCTGATCAAAAGAGACCTTTATTTTGGTTTCAGTTTCAGTTTCAGGTTCACTTTCCGGCTCCGTTTCACCAACCCCGGCTGTATACCTGGCAATTGAACCGCTGAAGACATTGGCCAGCGAACGGTTCATCGCGCGGCACATGATCTGGGTCAGGATAAGGCCGGAAGCTCCGACGATGGCGCCCACAGCCACCAGCAAAGGTTCTCCGATGGTGAAGCCGCAGATCGCCCCGGCCAGCCCGGAGAATGAGTTGAGCAGGGAAATGGTGATCGGCATATCCGCACCGCCGACGCGGATGGCAAAAAGGATCCCGTAGATCAGAGCAAAGAGAACAACGGCGATAGAAAAGGCCGTGGCCAGAGGTGTTCCGGTGAAAAAAGTGGCTATTGCCAGGGCCAGCATCAGGACGATGGTCCCGTTGACCAGGAACCCGTGACCTCTCAAGATCACCGGTTGCTGGGCGATCCGCCGGTCCAGCTTCAAGGCGGCGATGAGACTGCCGCTCAGGGTGACTCCGCCGACGATCAGCGCCAGCTGGCTGGTAACCTGGTTGAAAAGCTCCATCGCCGCGTATTTTTCCAGTATTTCAATCAGCGCCACCAGGGCCGAGGCGCCGCCGCCCAGCCCGTTAAGCAGGGCTACCATCTGGGGCATCTGCAGCATGGTTGCTCTTACGGCCAGGAAATAGCCGATCAGTCCGCCGGCGGCTATGCCCGCCCAGAGCAAAGGCAGGCTGATAATTCCCTGGTACCACAGAACCAGCAGCACGGCGGCGAACATGCTCAGGGCGCTGAGGCGGTTTCCCCGGACAGCGCTCCTGGGCGAGCTCATCCACCTGATTCCCAGAAGGACCAGCGCGCCGAGAACGATGGAAACAGCTATATAGATTGGTTGCTCCATGGGTGATCCTCCTCTCTACTGCCTGAACATTTTTAACATCCGGTCTGTGACCATAAAACCGCCAACCAGGTTAATTGAGGCCAGCACAATAGCCACGAACCCCAGAAAGCGGCTTCCGGAAGCCGCTGCTGCGGCGGTGGAGACCAGTGAACCGAGGATGGTTACCCCCGAAATGGCGTTGGTGCCGGACATCAAGGGAGTATGCAGCAGCGAGGGCACCTCCTTGATCACCCTGTAACCAAGCAAAGCGGCAACAACAAAAACGGTGAGTAATAAAAGCGGATTCATTTTTTAGCCTCCAATCCTTCCCGCCTGAGCTTAATTGAGACCCATTGCTTCTTTGGCCCCGGCATGCAAGAGCAGCCCGTCTTTGGTAACAATTGACGAGGCGATAATCTCATCTTCCAGGTCCAGCTCGATCCGGCCGTCCTTGATGAAATAGGCGATATAGTTGTATATGTTTTTGGCGAGCATCTGCGTGGAACTGGCCGGGACCAGGCCGGGAATATTTTTTGTGCCTTCAATACTGACACCGTACTTTTCAATAATTTCGCCGCCAACGGTAAGCTCACAGTTGCCGCCCTGGTCGATGGCGACGTCCACGATGGCCGATCCCGGGGTCATCGCCTGGACCATTTTTTCGGTCAGCAGTATTGGAGCCAGCTTTCCGGGAACGAGCGCCATGGACACGATAATATCTGACCCGGCCACGGTTTCGGCAATGGCCTCCCGCTCTTTAAGCAGCCATTCCTGCGGCAGGTGCCGGGCGTAGCCGCCTTCACCCGTGGCCACCTCGGCCGGGACCCCGGTATCAATTATTTTCGCCCCCAGGCTTTTGGCATGCTCCGCCGCGTCGGGGCGGATATCGACCGCGGAGACAACGGCGCCGAGTCTTTTAGCCGTAGCCACCGCCTGCAGGCCGGCCACACCGGTGCCTATAACCAAAACGTTCGCCGGCTTGATCATCCCCACCGCCGAGCCGATCATCGGCAGGAACTTGGCGATGCGGTTGGCCGCCATGAGGACCGATTTGTAGCCGGCGACGGTGCTCATCGAGGTTAAAGCATCCATCGCCTGCGCCCGCGAGATCCGGGGAATCCCGTCCAGGGTCAGGCCGGTCACCCCTTGCTCCACCAGCTTGTTCACCATCTCGTGGTTGGCGGGGGCGGCGGGGTGCAGAAATGTAACCAGGAGCTGCCCCCGCGGCATCATCTCCACTTCATGTTTGTTCTTCTCGGAATTGAATAGCGGCTCCTTGGCCTTCAACACCACGTTGGATTCGGCGTATAAAACGGTTACATCTTCCACGATGCGGGCGCCGGCTTCCCGGTAGTCATCATCTGCAACATAGGCTCCTTCACCGGCCCCTTTTTCCACCAGCACCGTTGCTCCGCCTGTCACCAGCTTCTCCACGGTTTCGGGGATAGCAGCAACGCGCCTTTCCCCCGGCATTATCTCTTTGGGGATACCGAAAGTGAGACCCTTGAACTGCATGATCGGAACCTCCTCGATTTGTTTTCAAACATCTCTACAGTTATTATCCATGTTAGATTGGAATTCCTGTATGAAGCATGTCCATAGATTTTAGTTGCCACCGATATTTCCCTTGATCACTTCTTTAAGGTTTGAAATATGACTGGTCATGCATTTTTCAGCACCAGTGGGGTTACCTTTTTTAATTGCGGTAAGAATATCTTTGTGTTCCATGATCGACAGATGTGCCCGTTTGCCGTGAACGGCGGTGAGATGTTGGGCTAAAAATATTCTACTGCGAATATTTTCCAGCAGGTCGAGCAAAACCTTGTTTTCAGCTGCTTGCGAGATCAGAATATGGAAGTTCAGGTCTTCCTCTAAAAAACCGGTTACATCTCCTTTCTGCAGACATTCCTCAGATTTTAATATATGCTCTTCTAATTTCCCGATTGTATTCAAATTTATGTTGGCGGAAGCCAGCCGCGCCGCCAATCCCTCCAGAACTTCGCGAACCAGATAAAGCTCATACAGGGATTGGGCGTCAGTATCCACCACCTTTTTGCTCTGCCATGAATTCCCGATGACAAGCCCTTCTTTTTCGAGCGCAGCCAGGGCTTGCCTGACAGGTGTTTTGCTAACGTTTAGCATCTCAGCCAGTTGATTTTCCATTAAGGGCTGCCCGGGGGGCAAGTCGCCCTCCAAGATAGCCTCGCGTAAAGCATGATAAACTTTATCGGAAAGGCTTGATTTGGTTATCTTAAACTTTTTGATCATATGCTTCTCCTTCCGTTCTTGCACATAGTATTTGCGGACGATTCAGACCATTCAAGACTGTATACCTTACATAATATATACCATAATCAATCTGTTATTCCTTCATTAATAAAAATTAAAGTTTAAAAGGACTTTTAAATATTATGTGGAATATAAGAAATATTGTATACCATATTACATTTACGGAAGGAGTGAGAATCAAGTTTCCACATTGTGCAGTGCTCTCGGGGAAAGATACTCGCTCAGTTGAATTACTAAAAATGGAGGTTAACACTTCATGGAAGAACGGACGCTGAAAAAAGGTTCAATCGGTTTGGCAGCAGGGGTGGCAACTGCGATGGGTGTGGTTGTCGGTTCCACAACACTGGTGTCGTTAGGTCAGGGCTTTGGGCTGGGCGGGAAGATGTTTGTTATCGCAATGCTTATTGCTGCAGCGATAAGTTTTTGCACGGTGCTCAGCTTTGGCGAACTTTCTTCGTTGATACCGAGGGCGGGTGGTATTAATCACTTTACTCTACCTGCAATGGGTCCTTTCATGGCCATTCTTGCGGTTTTTTGTGGTTATGTATTAATTACCTTGTTCGGAGGCGCCGCAGAGGCTGCTTTGCCGGGATTGATCATCCATGATTTTATTCCATGGATAAACCCGAAGGTATTCTCCATTTTTATGGAGTGCTTATTCTGTTTTATCAATATTCGAGGTGTGGAA
>CAZPET010000165.1:0-4710 GCA_964585625.1 uncultured Syntrophomonadaceae bacterium | reverse complement strand
TTAGCCTCCACTGGAGATTACACCCTCTTTTGCTGCTTCATGGCCTTCCTGGAAAGTAAATATATTGACGAGCAGTTTCTGCTTTCGGATCTCTGTGAAGCCCTCACATCACTTTATCCCGGTGAAGAAGGGTTGGACTGGACGAATTACAGCCGCCGCCGCTCTCTGGTGCGGGTGCTGCAGCATACCGTAGAAGAGCGGTTAATCAAGGTTGTAGAAGGGGATATCACCGGTTTCGGCCTGGAAGAGAGCCACGAGGTGCTTTTAGAGGTGCCCCCTGTCTCCCGCTACTTCATGCCTTCATACCCCAAGGAGTTGCCTGAATTCAGCACCCTGGAGGAAATCTACAGCGGGCGGTGGCGAGAGACCAAGGGCATGGAGGAGCACGAAGGCATGCGACGGCGCCATCGGGTCTACCGCAGGCTATTCCTCTCCCCGGCTTTCTACAGCAGCGGCGCCGCTGACCCCGACTTTTTGTACCTGCGCAATTTTCGCCACCGTATTGCCGAAGATGTCGCAGAGCATACCCCTTATCGGCTGGAGCTCTATGCCAATGCTGCTTTACTGGTCTCACCCGAGCGCAAAGGGCGGCTGACCCTCTTCCCGGAAAACCGAGCCATCTCTGAGATTGCCATGCAGCTGGCGGTCTTCTCCCGGGAAAGGTGGGCCGCCCTCAAAGAATCAGAACGCATCAGCGGCTCACTGTCCCTGTCGGCGGTGGAGTTTGAGCAGCTTGTGGTAAAATGCAAAGAGCAGTATGGCGCCGGTTGGAGCAAAGAATACCGGGAGGCCCTGCCGTCGGAAACGACCGCCGACCTATTATGCCACCTGCTGCACTGGAAGATGGCAGATCAAGATCCTGAAACAGGGGTCATTACCCTGCTTCCCCTCCTGGCCAGGGTGGTCTGCCGCTATCCCGATGATTTTGGAGGTGACCGATTATGACCCAAAACAGATGGGTGCTTAACCGCGCCGGGATCTTTAACTTTTGGTATTACGATGATGAAGAATTTCATTTTGCCGATGGTAAACTGCTGCTGCGGGGGGCCAATGCCAGCGGTAAATCCGTGACCATGCAGAGCCTGATCCCCCTCCTCTTAGACGGCCGCAAAAGCCCTGACCGCCTCGACCCTTTCGGCTCCCGCTCCCGCAGGATGGAAGACTATTTGCTGGGGGAAAAAGAATTGGTGGACCGGGATGAGCGCACTGGTTACCTCTATTTAGAATATAAAAAAAGCAGTGCTAACCAGTATGTTACTACCGGTATCGGCCTGCAGGCCAGGCGCCACGGCAGCCTTAACTTCTGGGGTTTCGTGATCAACGATAACCGGCGTATCGGCCGCGATTTTTACCTGTATAAGACAGAGCGAGGCGCCGGGGGAGAAAAAGATAAAATACCCCTTACCCGCCCCGAACTGGAAACCCGCATCGGTCCGGGGGGCCGAGTTGTGCGCACCCAGGGCAACTATATGGAGCTGGTCAACCGCCACGTTTTCGGCTTCCCCACAGCCGAAGCCTTTGAAGAGCTGATCAAGCTGATTATTCAGCTGCGCAGCCCCAAGCTCTCTAAAGACTTCAAGCCCACGGTGATCTACGAAATCCTTAATGATTCCTTGCCGCCACTGACTGACGAAGAGCTGCGCCCACTTTCCGACACCATCGAGAATATGGACCAGGCCCAGCAGCAGCTGGAGCAGCTCAAACGGGAACAGGCTGCCGTGCAGCGGCTCTGCCGCCAGTACAACGACTACAACCGCTATATGCTGGCAGAAAAAGCCCAGGGCTTTATCGCCGCCCGGCAGAAGCTAACCCGGCAGGAGCAGGCAGAGGCCGCATCCTCGGCGCGCATCATCGAACTGGGGGAGAGGTTAAGCGAACTGGATGAGCAGATCGCAAAACTGCGCACCGAATCGGTTGCCCTCACTGAAGAGAGGAGGACCCTTGTCAAACACGAAGTATTCAATATTGAAGAGGAGAAACACGTAGTAGAGCAGGCTCTGGCAGATCTGGCCAAACAGGAGCGGCAGAAAAAAGAGACACTGCGCAAAAAAGAAGAAGCAGAGACAGACTTAAGATACCGGGCAGATAAAGAAGAAGAGAACAGGGCCGGGCATCTGAAAGAGACAGAAATTATTCTGAAGCGACTGGCTTCCGGTGCGGAGGCGGCGCAGTTTGCTGCTCACGAAGCCGCCTCCCGCGACTATGCTAAGCATATTAACGAAGCCTACCACTTCGGCCTCTGGAAAGAAGAGGCGGGGGTTTACGCAGAGCTGCTGGAACGGGTGGTTGAGGCCCTGAAGCAGGTCGCCCGGTACCGGGAGCGCTACCAGGAGGCGGACCGGGAGCTGGGTGAAACCCGCAAAGAGCTTGACCAACAGCGCCGCAAAGAGAAAGAGTGGTACAGGCTCTTTGAAGAAGAGCGGGATAAGCTCATAAGCGAAATTCACCGGTGGCTGGAAGGTAACCGGGTGCTGCTGCCCGATAATGGCGGCCTGACCCTGCTCTTATCCAGGTGCAACGTTCTTTTTGAAGAGGTGACATTGGATGAACTGCGCGAACCCATGGAGGAATCATACCGGAAACTGCTGAACGCCTTGGAAGCTGAAAAGCTGCAACTGGAGCACCGCCTGGAGCAGAAGGATAAAGAGATCAAAGAAAAAAAGGCAGAGCTTAAGCATTGGCGGGAAAAAGAAGATCCGGAGCCGCCCCGCCATCCCGATACAGCAGCCGCCCGGCGTAAGCTCGAGCAAAAAGGGATTCCCCATCTACCTTTTTTCGCCGCTGTAGAATTTCGCCCTGAGGTTTCATCCTCAGTGCGGGAACGAATCGAAGGGGCTCTGCGTGAAATGGGCCTTTTAGATGCGCTCATCCTTTCTGCGCAGGCTGCCGCCGCGGCGCCCTCTGACGACCGCATCATCAAAGCAGGCCCCCCTCAACCGGACCCCACCTTAGCTGACTACCTTTATCCTACCCCGGTAGAAGGTGTGGCTGTAGCACCCCGGGATATCGAGACGGTGCTGCGCAGTATTAAGGTATCTGGGAAAGCGCAAGCCGAGGCGCCCGCTCTCGATGAAAAGGGCCGCTATCATCTCTCACTGCTGCACGGCCATGCCCCTGTCTCAGAGCAGGCCGTGTATATCGGCCGCGAGGCCAGGCGTCGCTACCGGGAGCGCGAGATCAAGCGTATTTCAGAGGAGTTGACTGTGCTTGAATCGGATTACTTTGTGCTGGAGGTAAAAGCCTGCGCCCTGCAAGATCGCCGTTATCAACTGGATATAGAGTATCAGTCGTTCCCCCCGGCCAAAGATGTTTGCGAAGCATACAACCTCTTTAAAGAGGCCGGCCCGCAGGTGGCAGTGCTGGCCCGGGAAGTGGAGAATAAGGATAGGAAAGTGCAGGAGCTGCTGGCAAAGCTGCAAGAGGTTGCCGCCCGCGTGCGCGCCGCCGCTGCCGGTTTGCCCTTTGAAGCAGCAGAAGAAAGCTGCCAACAGGCTCTTTCTGAGATGCGGGACTACCTGTCAGATTTACATGCTTTAGAGCTCGCCCATAAAGACCTTCTCAGGGCTGTATCGATGTTTATGGAGATTAAAGGAAACCTGCTAAGTATTGAGGGAGATATCCGGGAACTGCGCCTGGAGCTTAAGGATATAGACGCCCGGGAAAAGGTTAAAAGTTCTCAGTTAAACTTGCTGGAACATACCCTGCTGCAAATGGGTGTCGCTGAGGTAAGAGAGAGAATTAACCGGGTAGAGAAGCGCTTAAGGCTGATCCCCCCAGAGATAGAAGGTCTGGTCGGTGAGCGCGGCTCCTTAAAGCAAGAACAATCCCAGGTCGAAAAAGAAAAAGAGAAGATCGGGCAAGGTTTAAGGGGTTACCGCAATTTGGTGGAAGCCTGGCAGAGCATTTTCCTGGCAGAGCTGAAGCTGGAACTGGCCCTGAAGCAAGAAGAGCTGGAGCACCCGGCAGCCCCTGAGCACGCTTTTAAACTGGCCCGCAGGGTGTCCCATCAGCTGGCCCGGGTCCGGGAAGAAAGCACCCGAGAAAAAGTATATACAGGGCTGACCAGGATATTTTACCAGGAGCAGGGCGTCCTGGCCGAATACCGCCCCTCCCTGGACGAGGTTCAAGCTAATAATCAATTTCAACAAAATGAGCTCCCAACGGGGCAGGAGTTTATTCTGCAGTGTGAAGCTGTTGAGCGCTCCTCGGTCCGTGTGCTGCTGCTTTTGGAATACGACGGTAAGCGCATCAACCCCTATACTGTATTGAAGAGGATGCAGCAAGATATGGGGCTGCAGGAGCAGCTTTTAAGCGAAAAAGACAGGGAACTCTACGAAGAGATCATCGCCTATAACGTAGGGCGGGTGATCCGGGGGCGTATCAACCGGGCAGAGCAGTGGGTTAAGCAAATTGACACCTTGATGGCCCAACGCAACACCTCCGGCGCTCTTACCTTTTCTTTAAGCTGGCGCCCCGGCACAGCCCAGCATGAAGATGAGATGGATACCAGGGAGTTGGTTGATCTTTTGCGCCGGGATCCGCGTATTTTAAAGGAACAAGACTTCGAAAAGATCGTCCAGCACTTCAGGTCCAAGATCGAGCGGGCCCGGGAAGCCATGGAGGAAAAAGGCTTCGGCGAAACCTTCCACCAGCTGATCAAGGAGATCCTGGATTACCGCCGCTGGTTTTCCTTTACCCTCTATTACCGCC
>CAZPET010000164.1:0-4763 GCA_964585625.1 uncultured Syntrophomonadaceae bacterium | reverse complement strand
TTTTTAGTTATTAAAATTTATCAAAGTGGTCAAAAAGTAAGTCACCTCCGTTATTTTTCCGGAGGTGACTGTAATCCGATAGGCTGGGAGGAGAAAGCGGTTGTTTTTTTGTTAATCCCCCGCTTCGCGCGGGGTCAGCTTAAGCGCCACAAAAAGCGCCGGCGCCAGCAGAGTGACCCAAATACCGCCGAGCCCGTAGCGGAAAAAGCGCAGGGCTGCCTGCAGAGCCGGATTGCCGGATGAGAGGAGAGGCCCCAGCCCCATCAGGATGCCGAAGAGCACCGCCAGGCCGAGAACCGCCTTGAGCACCTGGAACGCCCAGTGCGTCCGGGGTATGGAGCGCACTTTATCCTGTTCAATGATGTAGCCCGCGGCAGCGCCGGCCAGGAGCCCCATCAGCTTTGGCATATCGCCCTGCGGGCTAAGAACCGTCAGGATCACGGGAATCACCAGGCAGAGCGCCAGGAGAAGCGCCTTTGAAAATTTCCGGTCCCAGCCTTTTTCAACAAAAAGGCTGCTCAGCCAGACCAGCAGGAGCAGCAGGGGAATGCCCATGGCATATCCGCCCAGGATATCACCCGGGTAGTGGTAGCCCAGGATGATCCGGGAAAAGGGGATCAGGATCATCGCCGCGAGCGCCCAGATCCAGAACCACCTATTCTTCAGCCGGATCGCCAGGTAACCCCATACCGTCACCGCGGTAAGGGTGTGGCCGCTGGGAAAAGCATAGCTCTTGAGCTGATCCATCCCCGCTAGATAAGGCCGCTCCAGGGCGGCCAGATCTTTCACGATTCCACTAACCAGGCCGGAGACCAGCAGCACCGCCGCCGCCCAGAAACCGAGCGGCTTGTTGACACACCAGATCAAAATGCCGAAAAAGATCATGTAGAACTCATCGTTGCCCAGAAAGGTAAAGAACTGAAAGAAATATTCCACCGGTTTGATCGACCGAAATTGCTGCAGATAGTTAATCAAATCCATGCTGCGGGTCCGATCCCAGTAAAAATAGAGCAGCGCACAGCAGAGTAGCACAACCGCCCAGCAGAAAATCAGCCAGAAGATCTCCCGCCCCCGGCGCGGAGAGAAATAGGGCCTGGTTACAGGGGGGCTCTCCATGACAACTCACTCCCTTCGCTGATTTGCCCCGTGAAGAGGCAGTTTTCTCAACCGGTAATTTCTCCGCCACAGCAGCTCTTTCCTGCCGCCGGGTTCCAGTGCAGGCGGTGAATGATAATTTCGTAGGAGCTGCGGACGGGATCGTCGGGCACGGTTACGGGGATAAAGAAGCGCTCTTCGCTAAAAGGTCCGGCGGCATGAATATATTCAATAAAGGAAAAGGTTACCGGGCGGCCGGGATGGGAAAAATAGATACTCCCGCCGGGCCTGAGCGCCCCCAGCAGCACCGCTTTCAGGGAGGGCAGCAGGCGGGGCTCATAGGCGATATCGGAGGCCAGCACCATATCAAAGCGCTCACTGCATGAAAAATGGCGCCAGTCGGCAAGCAGCAGACGATAACGGGCCAACCGGTGCAGCCGGGCATTGGCTTCGCAGAGGCGGAGGGCGCGGGGCTGAAAATCAGAGAAGGTTACCGCCGCATCCTGCAGCCCGCAGGCCACTCCCGGCAGCCCCACGCCGGCGCCCAGCTCGAGGACTGTTTTTCCGGCAAGGTTGGGACCCTCCAAAAAATAGGCCGCCAGGCCCCGGGCGGCGGGCCAGGCCTCGGCCCAGCAGGGAGTCTGGTCGGGGTCCGCCGGATCGTCAACCAGGGCGGCCACATTGTCAGCCACATACAGCGGCAGCATCTTCCCGCTTATTTCGATCCGGATCAACCTTTTTTCAAGCGGCATCATTCTTCTTTATTCTCTGCAGCCTCTTCGCGGAACGCTGCGGCAAGAAGAGCCTTGGCCCGGGGCAGCATCTTCAGGGGGACAAAAATATCAATTTCATAGGCCTGGCCGCCGACTACCCGCATGGCCCCGGTCAGGGAGTCGCTGTCCTTTTGCCGCACCGGAATGGAGGCTTCTTGAAGCAGACCGCAGACGATTTCGGCCTCGAGATCATTGAAGGCCTGCATCAGAAAAGCCCATTCTTCTTCCATGTTCTTATCCGCCTCCCTTTTGATGGCTTCGCCAATTCCCGAAGGTTCCCTCTTTCCAGGATATACCCAAACCATGACAGATATGCCGGGCGGTAATTACGATGTCAATTTGACGGGCAGCATAAATAATTTTATGATACTTTTAAGTCCCCCTTTTCTAAAGGGGCGAGCTTTTCTAGCTTCCTTTTGCAAGGAGACGGCATTTATGGTCTACCGACTTAAATATTTAGCGGAGATGGCTGCGGCGGCCGGTCTGGAACTGGCGGGAATCGTCCCCGCCACCCCTCCCGCTCACCTGCAGGCCATTCTGCAGCGGCGCCTCGATGAAGGCCGGGTGACCCCTTTTGAAGAGAAAGATCCGGCGCTCCGGCTGAATGCTGCAAAACTTCTGCCGGGATGCCGCAGCATCGTCGTTGTGGGGATGCCCCTTCCCTTCCGGGAAGAGGAAGTGCTTTCCAGCGACAGCGGCCCGCGGGGAGTGGTGGCCCGCTGCGCCAGGGGGCCCGACTATCACCTTCTCCTGACCTCCAGGGCGGAACGCCTGTTTTCACTGTTGAAAAAAGAGCTTCCCGCACCGTTGAACGGCCGGATCCTGGTCGATCGCAGCCCGCTGGTCGAGCGTGAACTGGCCCGGCTTGCCGGCCTGGGCTGGAGCGGGGAGAACTGCACCCTGATCACGCCGGCCTGCGGCTCTTACACGGCCCTTGGAACAATCTTGATTGACCAGGCGCTTGAGCCGGGCGCCCCGCTGCCGCAAAGCTGCCGGCATTGCGGCAGCTGCCGCGAGGCCTGCCCGACGGGGGCGCTGACGGAACCGTTTATCATCGACCCCTATCGCTGCCTCTCCTATATCACCCAGGCGCCGGGGGTTGTCCCCGCTGCAATGCGACCGCTGATGGGAGCGCGCCTCTACGGGTGCGACCTGTGCCAGGAAGTATGCCCCCATAACCGGGAGCTGACAGGGGCGCACGGTTATCCGGATCAACCCGCCGCATTCACTTACTTTCCGGCATACCCCCTGCTGGAGCCAATACTGATGATGACTCAGAAAGAATTTGCCCGGACCATCGGTCTTACGGCAGCCGGATGGCGGGGCAAAAGCAACCTGCAGCGCAACGCAGTGATCGCTCTTGGAAACAGCGGCGACCGCGATGCCGTCCCCGCGCTGGCACATCTTTTGAAACGCGATTCCCGGCCGCTGCTTCGCCTGCATGCCGCCTGGGCCATGGGCCGGCTAGGCGGAAACCGGGCCCGCCGCAGCCTCGAGATGCAGCTTCACCGCGAGAATGAACCGGCCGTTATCGAAGAGCTGCACCTGGCCATGGAGCTTTCAGGTCCTTAATTTGCGACCCCGCGCTCCTGCATAAGCTGCAGCAGCAGGTCCGGCCGGTCGGTGATGATCCCGTCGACTTCCAGCTCCAGCATCCGCTTCAGATCGGCGGCCTCATTTACCGTCCAGACATTAACACGGTACCCTTTCTTCCGCGCCCACTCCATATATTTTTCATCAACCATCCTGACCTCGGGATGGAGCGCCTCGGGTCTCAATATGGAGATAAACCAGCCCTCGCTCAGGTAGCGCGGCAAGTCCGGCGCATAGAGCAGCCCGACCGGTATATTCTTGTCGGCCCACTTCATCCGCAGCAGGGCGATGGGGTTAAATGATGAGACGATCACCCGGTCGTAAAGATCGTGCTTTTGGATCACCTCTACCACCGCGTTCTCGAGCCCGTCGGTAGCCGGACTTTCCGTTTTCAGCTCGATGTTGATCAGCGTCCGGGGATCAAGGACTTCGATAACCTCTTCCAGCGTGGGAATACGCTCCCCGGTAAAGGCTTCATCAAACCACGAACCGGCGTCCAGCTGCTTGAGCTCAGCCAGGGTGCATTCCTTTACCGGGCCCTTGCCGTTGGTGGTGGCGTCCAGATCGTAATCGTGGATCACGACCAGTTCGCCGTCCCTGGAAAGCATCACATCCAGCTCGATTCCGTGAGCACCCATGCTTTCAGCGGCCAGGAACGAAGAGAGCGTGTTTTCGGGAGCCGCCTCCCGCGCGCCGCGGTGACCGATATTTAAAACAGGGCGTTCACGATAAAAGCTCGCCACCGGATCGGGGGTCCAGGTCCAGTAACGCACCGCTATGACCAGGACAACAAGCACGATCAGGCAGATTACAGCCGTAAACAGCCACAAGATCACCTTGCCGATGAAACCAAGAAATTTCAACATAATGCAACCATCTCCCTTCAGATAGAGGCTTACCGGTTGATCAAGAGAATTTCACCTATTTCCTGACAGCCGACGATATCGCTCATCATCCCGCAGGAGCACTGCCGCGAGACTTGTGCGACCACCCCCCCATCTATCGCCTCGAGATACCGTCCCTGAAGCCGTTCCCATAAAAATTCTTGATCCGGGGACATAATCCTTTTTTTTGGCAGATAAAAGTTTGAAAAAAGAATCTTCTCCCGGGAATACAATTTCCCGGTGAACCTCCGGCAGGTAAACAGGCAGAACTATGGAATGAGAATTAGAGGCGCAACTGATATCCAAAGAAAGGAGCACTATAGTGTCCAATCTGATCACACCAATCAAATCAGGGTTTAAAAAAAGCCTGCAGGTGCTCTGGTTTCTGGCAAAGATCATTATCCCTATAACCTGTGTG
>CAZPET010000163.1:0-4821 GCA_964585625.1 uncultured Syntrophomonadaceae bacterium | reverse complement strand
CTATCGAGGTGCTCACCCCGTTTGGAGAAGACGTGGTCAGCTGGGGCGACTACTACCGTATCGCCCCTGATGCTGAAGGCATTACCGAAGCGGCGGTGATGTCGGGATACCTGCACCTGCATCTCGATCTTCCGCCGGGGCGGTATCCGCTGCGGCTTGACCTGGTGGAAGTGAAAGCGGCCGGCGGCGAGTGCCTGCTCTGCGGCAAAGAAGTAGATCCTCCGGCCGATCTCAAAGCGGCCTTTCAAGATTTTCGCATCCCCTACCTGCTCCTCCCCCCTGCCCGGATGAATATGACTTCAGGATGGGCCTTTGCCGTAGAAGAGCGGGGTCCCGATCGGGGCCCGCGGATCCACTGGCTGGCGCCGGCGCTGGTCATTGACGAAGCTTCCCGTACCGTGGTAAGGGCCGCGGAGTTTCTCTTTGAAGTGGAAACCTCGGCGGCACAAACGGTGAGCGGCAAAGTTGCGGCGCCCGGAGAAGGAGAAGACGATCCCCATAGAACCTATCTCCTCAGCGCCGCCGCGGCCGCCGAAGGGCCGGCGGGGAACGGCGGCTCATCAAAAGCGCCCCCGCATGAAGCACCCTTAAATGTTGTTTCCCAGACGCTGACCCGTCCGGACGGATCATTCGAGCTCACCTGCACCGCCGCAGCAAATTTGCTCACCATTTCAGAGCAGTTTCCCCTCTACGAGCTGGCGGCGCCGTACCGGACCTTTCAAAAAGAACGCCTGCCGCTCCCGCTGCCGCAGCCCGAAATTCGGCTCCGCGCAGTCAAACCGGGGATAATTTCCGGAAAAGTGCTTGATTCAAGGAGCGGCGCCACTCTGTCGGGGGCGCTGCTCAGGGTGTGGCGCGGCATGGAAGATCCGGTGGGCGATCCCCTGATCGAAGGGTTCGCCGGTGAGGCCTACAGCGATGCCGCCGGCTCCTTTACCTTTGATTTGCCTGCCGGAAAGTATATTCTTTCAGCCGTGGCGCGGCATGACGGGGTGCAATATAAATCGAAGTCGTTAAATATCGAGATCATTGCGGATGAAGAGCAGCATCTGCTGCTGCCCCTCGATGCTGCCGCGGTGGTCGGCGGCCGTGTAAAATATGGCGCCGCGCCGCCGCCACATCCCGTGATCGTGGTGCTGATGCGTTTTCCGGAAAAGGACGGCGGAGAGATACTGGTTTCCACGCCGGTGCAGCCCGACGGCTCCTTCTCCTGCCTGGTCGGATTCCAGGACCGCTTCTATGTCTGGATTGAAGAGGAAGGATGGCAGGCGATCAAGGATTACAACCGGGGGCGCGGATACAAGATCCCTCCGGGTGAGGAGCTGCTTCTAAACTACACCTTGCTCCCCTGTGAAAAATAGGAGCTTACCCGGCCCGGGCGGCGCAGATGCTCCTGGCCCGATCTTCCTGTTCAAGGGGAAGCCAAAGCGCAGAAAGTCCCCCTTTATTAAAGGGGGATTTAGGGGGATTTATTATCTTTGCTTCAAGCTTTCCTTTGTTCTAGTGGAATAAATTTTTGGAGGTGCCCCTTCCCGTGACAGAGGCAATCGATCTCCTGCTTTTATCGATCAAGGACTGGCGGCGCAGCCTGCTGCTGGCTTCGGCCGCCCTTTCGAAATCGGCCAGTGAAATATTTTTTGTTGATCCGGAGAAAGCCGCCGCTGAACTGTTTGCGCTCAAGCTGCTCGCCTCCAGGCTGCCGCTGCAGATTACCGACGCTACCGGCGACGCCGCCTTCAGCGAAGCGCTGCGCGCGGACCCGGAGCTGAACCCGAAAATGGCAGGTGCGGCTTCGGATTTGATCCCGCTGCTCGAGCGTTTAGGCCCGCCGCCGGGCCTGGTTTGCGCGCCTGCGGACGAGCCTGCCCGGTGTATCAAGGGGGCGGTCCTGGCGGTCCGCCTGGGCTACCTCTTTATCCCCTGCGGCGGTGCGGAGAGCTACCCGGACGTATGCCGGGAACTCTTTACTGCATCCGATTTAGATTTTGATCTGCCGCTTATCTGGCTGGGCCCGGCAGAGCGACCGGTAGAGCTTTCCGCAGAGGCCAAGTTCAAAGATGCTATCTCCCTGCCCGATGACCTGGCCCTGGCAGAGTATATGCTCAAACAGGGCCTCGAAATAGACTACCTGCTGGTTTATAACTCCGCCGACCTGGATAAAGAGAGCGGCAATCCACGTTTTCCGGGCGAGGCCTGGGTGAAAGGCTTGAGCCTGCTGGCGCCGCTCTGCGCCTCCTACCGCCGGGTCTTTCCCCATGATGCCGCGGCGGTGAAGCCGGAACCGGTCGCCATTGAAAGGCGACTGAACCGCTTCGTAACCGGGGCAGGACTTCGCCCCAATTACATGGCCCTCCTGGCATCACCCGGAGCCATCCCTTTGATATACGAACCGCGGCGGACCATCGGCAGCACCACTGAAGAGCTGGCCAGGGATATCCACCTGCGCCTTAATGACGATATCTTCTTCGACACGGCCGAAGGCCGTCTCTTCCAGTCCAGCCCCGGGGGGCTTTCCACGCAGATTCTCTCGACGAAGTATTTTCACCGCCTGCCCGGAGCGCAAAAAGAAACCAAAGAGGTGCTGGTGGCGGCCAGCCCGGAGGTTGATTACAAAATTATCTTCAACTCCGACGACCCCCTGCTGGAAAGCCAGTTTTCGCCGCTGCTGGAGAAATGCGGCCATAACGTGACTGTTCTTGGGGGCAAGGAGGCTGCTGCAGTCCGCATCGCCGCAGCCCTGGAACAGAGCGATTTCTTCCTCTATGCCGGTCACGGCACCACCGAGGCGCTGAAGACTTACGGGCGCTTTCTCACGCGCCGCGAGCTGACCCCTCTCCCCCCGCTGGTGGCCTATGCTTCGGCCTGCACCACCGTGGGGATGGATCCTTACTGGACCTCGGCATCCGACGGGCTCGATTGGGAAGCCATCCCGGTGCCCTACCGGGATCAATTCGGCCTGGCCATGGTTGAAAAAGGGGCCGTCTGCTATGTCGGGGGCAGCACCTCGGAAGATCTGCAATTTGCCACCTCGATCTACCCGCTATTTTTTGAAGCTTTGCTGGTAAAGGGTCTGAGCGTGGGCGAGGCGCTCCGGGAAACCCGCAATTTTGTGAGCCTCTATGCGGCCATCCTGCAGCAGAAAGCCCCCGAACGATACGGCTGCTACAAGTGGTGGACCGCCGCCACGCTGCAGCAGCAGACTTTGCTGGGCGACCCCGCGCTGGTGCCCGCTCCGCGGAAGAGCGCCGCGGATTTGGCGCTGCCGCGCAAAGTGGAGCCGGACGGGGACAGGTTCCTTGTTACCGTCTCCATCCCGGAGGAGAGGTGGCGGCGCTCGCGCAAACCGGTCCACCCCGGGGAGGCGACCCAATCATATTATCGCACCCGCAACGTGGAGGTGATTTCACCTTACGGCGATGATATCGTCAGCTGGGGCGACTTCTACCGCCTGGCTCCCGACGCCGAAGATAGTGCCGATACCGGGGTGATGTCGAGCTACCTCCATCTTCATCTCGACCTGCCCCTCTCGTTGATGCCCCTGCGGCTGAAGCTGGCCGGGGTGAAAGAGGCCGGCTGCGCATGCCTTCTCTGCGGCCGGGAGACGGAGCCGCCGCGCGAGATCCCGGCCATGTTTCAAGATTTTCGGATTCCCTTTTTGATGATGCTGCCGGCGCGCTTTGATTATCGCAAAGGATGGGCTTTCGCCGTTGAAGAGCGGGAGAACTGCAACCGGGTTCACTGGCTGGCGCCGCTCCTGGTGATCGACGAGGCCTCCCGGTCAGCGGTCAGGGCCGGCGAACTTACTTTTGAACTCTTTACCGCCGCAGCACAGACCCTCAGCGGCAAAGTGCAGCACTGCTGCGCAGTCAGAGAGAGCTCTTATCTTGTCAGCGCCGGTACCGCCGCTCATGCTGCGGATGACGGTAACACTGAGGCGAATAGGCTGGATCATGTCATGGTCCAGGCGGTGACACGTCCCGGTGGCTCCTTCAAAATCAAGTGCGCGGCCGCAGCTGATGCGCTAAAAGTCGACGAGCAGTTCCCCCTGTATGAAATTCTGGAACCTTACCGGACTTTTCAAAAAGAGCTCCGGCCTCTCTCGATGCCGGAACCGGTTCATCCGGAGCTCAAAGAAACTGAACCCGGCATGGTTTTCGGGAAGGTGCTCGACGCCGCCACCGCGGCGCCCCTGCCGGGAGCCCTGGTCAGGGCATGGCGCGGCGTGCCCGACCCTTTCGGCGATCTGATGATGGAAGGTTTTGCCGGCGAGGCTCATGCTGATAAGGATGGCGGATTTAAACTGGCTTTGCCGGCCGGGAAATATCAGCTTTATGCCGTGGCCCGGGCAGGGGGGCTGAACTACAAGGCCAAAGACTTCGCCGTGGAGAGCATAGCCGGTGAAGAGCTTTACCTGGTCCTGCCTCTCGACGCCGGGGCCCGCGTGCGCGGCCGGGTTGCATTTGCCGGAGCGGCTCCCCTCTATCCGGTCAATATCTACCTGAAAAGATATCGCGATAACGCTCCCGGGGAGACGCTGGTTGCAGTACCCGCGGGACGTGACGGCAGCTTCGCCTGCCTGGTGGCGGCGCGGGACTGTTTCTGCGTGGTAATTCGAGAAGAGGGCTGGAAACCGGTCGAGGATACTAACGCCGGCCGCGGTTTCAAACTGCAGCCCGGAGAAGAGCTCACGTTAAGCTACACCCTGGAACCGTCAGAAGGGTAAGCTGCCCGCGCCCTGTCAAATATTACCCACCCCCTCCCCGAACCTGGGGTATAGATATTCCCTCTCCTGGGGGGAGAGGGCCAGGGAGAGGGGGAAGA
>CAZPET010000162.1:0-4854 GCA_964585625.1 uncultured Syntrophomonadaceae bacterium | reverse complement strand
TTTTCGAATGGGACGCGAAAATCTCTCATGAAGACCAAAATTTCATGATGGTGCAAGCTCAGGCGATTCAGCATGTTTCTGGCTCTGCCCTGTTTTTTCCGCCCCCTTTTCTTCACATGCTCAGGCGGCGGATTGTCCAAATAGCCCTGGGCCACGATGGCAACGTAACGCTTTTCAAAATCAGCGATTTCATCAGGATCAAGTGTTTCTGATACCTGCTTTTGCGCGTCTACCCTTTTCTTGATTTCAAGGAGCAGATCAATCATCTCCTGCGCCCATTTTTGTCCAGTCAGCTCAAAGATACCGGTCAGCTCTCTGATATTGTGGGCGTTGCAAAGGCCATGCCCACAGCTATATTTGTAGTATGGTTTCCAGTAATCATGGACCAAGAGTCCCTCGATTTGGGGCAGAATGCCGATTTCATCGGTGGCAATATTGCCGCGTTTGGGGTGCCATTTGTAATGGGTCAGCGCCTCGGTCGATGCCACATGCAGCCACTGGCGTTTGGCTTCGACCCGCATCCCCGTTTCATCGACATGGACCACCTCTGAATTAATCAGGCGGTCTATGATTTCTGTTTCCACAGGGCCCAATTGCTCAAAAGCAGCCTCAATAGCGTTGTAAATAGTCGCTTCGCTAAGCGAGCAGCCACAGATATCTTCAATGAACTCTGCCGCCCGGTTGTAGGGAATAAGTTGGTACTGGTTTAAGTAAATAAGTAGTGCCTTGATGCTGTTTCCGTACTGGACCGGCTGGTTTACCTCTTCGGGAAAATCAGCTTTGTTTACTTTGCCGCAGCAGGGACAGGTAAGCGTTTCACGCCTATGTTCGATCACAGAAAGGCGAAGCGGCGGCAGATCAAAGACCTGGCGTTTTTCTACAGAATCGGGTTTAACCCCTTCCAGTCGGCGGCCGCATTCCTGGCAGCCTTCCGGTCTGTAAATGATAACCTCATCGGGCGTTTGACTCATTTTTAAGGTGTGCCCCTGATGTCCTTTCTGGCCGCCTGTCTTTTTACCGCTTTTTTTGCGTTGACTTTTGGGCTTGATAAATTCATCTGTAGACGGTGGCTTGTTACTGTTTCGACTGTTTTTATCAAGACGTGCTTTAAGCTCTTTATTTTCAGCTTTCAGAGCTTCAACCTGGTTGTTTAAGGTTTCTACTTGCACCATGAATGTAGAGATGGTTTCACCCATGGTCACAACCAGCTTAAATAGCTCTTCCGGGTTGCTCTGGCATAAGAGGAGGAACTGTTCTTTTTTCACAACAGTTCACTTCCCGGATGACGCCGGCAGCAGGTAGCGCTTTTTGGTTTTAAACCAAGTCTTTTTGCTTGCTTTTCCATGGTTTAATCGTACCATGGAATCGAAAAACAGTACAGACATTATCTGGCATAACCTGGCCAAATTAATAATTATTTTTTAGGCTGAGTAGTTACAATTAATGTATATATTCGCGATGGGGGTGCCGGTATCCCTCTTCCGGTTGGGGCGAGGCATGCCTCGCCCCCGGAGTTCAGCTACATACTCCCTGTTTTCCAGATCCAGTGAGAGCCCGTTTCATTGGATTCCAGGTATTGCAGGATACCGTCCCGGACATCGAGGATCTGCAGGCACCTCTGCCTTTCCACCAGGGGAACGCATTCGCGCCCTCTGATATACTGTTGTATAGAGTTGATGTCATAACTTTCATCCTTGTATTGAGATACGGCCATTAGAGCCATCTCTTCTTTCTGCCACAGAACCTGATGCAGTTCCAGGCCGTGCCCCTGCCGGATCACTTCCCGCCGCCCGTTTTCCAGGTTCAGCACATAAATCACATTGTCTCCCTCATGGGTGCAGGAACCGCCCATAAGCTGTTTCCCCCCCGGAGAAATGCTGCGTACCAGGTTCATCCGGCCGGTTTGGTAGTCGACCATGCGGCGGCTTCCCGTATTCAGGTCCACAATGGCCAGGCCATTGATACTACCGCCCCCTGTACCTATGGCGCCCACTTCGATCATCAAGGTATGGTTATCCACCCAGTGAAAGGGATAATCGCCCTCGTTTTCTACGGTAATTTGACGCAAATGTCCATTCCTCAAGTCCCATAGCCACAGGTTCTCCCCGGATGACCCGAGGAGGCTAAAAGCGATCTGCCGGCCGTCGTTGGAGGCGAGTGGGCTTCGCATAAAGGTTAGCGGTTCCGTAATTTTTTCTTCAAGCAATATCTTACCGTTTAGATCCACCAGATAAAAACGGAGCACTTCATCGGTCCTGGTTTGAACGGCAACGGCTTCGCCCTGCAGAGCCCAGGCCATCCATCCTACCCGACAACTTAATCCTTCAAGAGAAATTGTTGAAGGCCCGTGTTTGGCTTGATCAAAGCTGATAATTTTCTTCCTTTCACCATTCAGCTTCACCAGGTACAGGTGCACCTGCTGTGCGGATTCTTCAAAATAAGCAAAGGCATCTCCCCGCGGATGCCAGTGAAATTCCTTGACCTGGCATTGATCGCCGGCGGTAAAGGTGTTGAGTAAAGCTTGGTCGGGAAATTTATAGAGCAACAAATCGCTGCCTCTTAACCCAAGCAGGCGCTTCCCGTCCGGCGACAGCCTGGGGATGATATCCCATGTTTCGAAATCAAAACTCCACCTGTCAAAGTGTGTTCCTTCTATTTTTTCAAAAACTGCGACTAGATTTGTGTCTTCTTTAAAAATTGTTAATTCTGAATTAGATAAGGCATTAAAACCGAAGATACACTTAAACTTCTTGTCATGACTTACGGTGGACTCTCCGTCCACCTTCCAACCGGCAAATAGATACCCCTCCGCGGGTATTGCTTCAACGACTATTTCTTCGCCTCCTCTGTATCTGCCACCGCCTTTCACCTGCCCGCCTGCTGCGGGGTCCGCCTCAACCGTTACGCTGAAGGTGGCAGAAGAAGAAACACTTTCCAGGGCCGCCCGCAGCGCCCCGATCTTTGCCAGGGGGAATGCGTCTGAACCGTAGCTGCCGTCGTTTATTTCCCAGATGAAGAAATGAGCGTTATCCAGGTCGATAAACAGGCGGCGCACGATTCTTTTTTCGGCAGAATCTAGCTCCAGGGGTTCATCGTAGATAATCTCCAGGCCGGCGGCAACGCCGTTTGCGATCATATATTCTTCGATTTCAGATAATGCCGGAGCAGCGGCGGCATCAAAGGTGCCGCTTTGCACCGACGCCCCGGCGGCTTCCCAGAGCTCCGCAAAACCGTCCGTGTCCCGGTCAACCGGCAGGGCCGTTTCTCCGTGGTAAATGATCATTTTGGCGGGGGTCCCCAGGTGGCCGGGCATTGCATTATCGGAGCTCGCATTGGTAAGAAAGAAAACGGCCAGGCCCGTTAGCAAGATCACTCCCGCTATCGTCAGGGCAATGGAGCTTTTCTTGAAACGGGAAATCATGGTAATCCTCCTTTTGATTTGCGATTCTTCCTCGACAATACCCGCCAGCCCCGGGAGCAGCACCGGGCGGGTTCCACCGCCTGTTGCGGCCAGCTTGATCATCGTCCGGCCGTACCTGATGCGCTCCGCCCGGCTGAAGCGGGAAAGCACGAGGGCGTCGCAGGCCACTTCAGCGTCCTGGCGCATGCGGTAGAAGGCGTACCAGACCAGCGGGTTGAACCAGTGCAGCGCCTGCAGGAGGCCGGTCAGCCAGTAAACAGCGATATCCGCCCGCTTCAGGTGGGCCAGCTCGTGCAAGAGAATACAGCGCAGCTCAGCGCGCTCAAGATTACCCGACAATCCCGCGGGCAGGAGCAGCTTCGGCCGCAAGAATCCATGGAGGGCCGGCGATTTTATTTCAGGACAGACGATCACCGCCGGGTTTCTTTTTACCCCAAGCTCCCGTTTGCATTCAGCCACCACTGCGGCGAGGTATGGATCCGGGGAAAGAGCGGCTTTCCGGTATTTCAGCCACAGCTTACCGTTCAAGAAGAGCAAATATAGAGCCAGGGCCGCCGCGCCGCCGAGCCAGATCATGCGTAAAATGCCGGCGCCGGCAGCGCCGCTCCCGGTAGAGACTTTGCCGGTTTCACCGCCTGTGTTTTGATCTCCTGCAGGTTGGGTTCCGGCAGTGTGCTCTTCTGCCGATTGACCGCCTGCAGGTTCCGCAGGCCCGGGAACCGTGCTCTCCGGCGGCTCACCGGCGGATTGGCCGGGCCCCGGTTCATAAAGATCGCCCTGGTTGGGAGGGGCCGGCAGCGGATCGTAACTGCCGGCAGAGCCTCTGTTTGCCAAAACCACTATTTTTTGAACCGGGACGGCGTTGAATACGCTCAACGCGCTTTCAGGAGCGAAGGGCATAAGCAGGCGGGCCACAAGCAGCAGCCAGACGCAGTAATGCCACCGCGCATCCATCTTCTCTTTCAGCAGCCGTTTAAGTAACAGGATTACCGGAACCAGAAGGGCCGCCGAAATTGAGGCCTGTAAAACCCAGTCAAAGAGCGCCGAAAAGGTCACCGGTGATCCCCCCCGCTTTCATCTTTTTCCTCCAGGATCCGTTTCAGCTCCGAGATCTGTTCACTGCTCAGAGTCTCTTCTTCCAGGTAATGGGCCAGCATCAGCTTCATCGAGCCGCCGTAGACCCGTTTCAGGAAAGAGCTGCTTTCCGCCCTGGCGCACTCTTCCTTCCGGACCAGGGGGAAGTAGCGGTAGAGCCGGCCGCTTCTATCTACCCCTGCCGCTCCCTTTTTAACCAGCCGCGTGAGCAGGGTCCGGATCGTTTTCGGGTTCCAGCCTGTTTGCGGCGCCAGTTGTTTGATCACTTCATTCGCGTCAACGGGATGCGCCGACCAGAGCGCCTCCATAACGCGCCATTCAGCTTCAGATATCTGCGG